>DKUR01000080.1 GCA_002490775.1 Lachnospiraceae bacterium UBA7199
GAGAAATTTCCTCCTACTCGATCATAGAAAAAACGGCTAAGGAGGAAAAGACTATTATGAGAAAACGAAAGAACAGTTTATTGCAGAGAATGTTTGCGATGCTGCTTGCGGCGGTACTGATTACAGGCATGGTATCGAATGCTGCGCCTGTAAGCGTGCTGGCGCAGGAGATTACGGCCTCTTCCACGCCGGATGGACAGCAGGAAAGCGGCGGGGAAAATAGGGATGAAACCGTGGAGGAGGACACAGAGCCGAAGGAAGAAACGAGTTCCGAAGAGCAGAAACCGGAGGAGAAGCCGGAACAGGATACGCCGAAGCCTGAAGAGGGAACGGAAGAAGAAACGCCAAAGCCTGCGGATGGGGCGGAAGAGGAAACACCAAAGCCGGAGGAAGAGACAGAGCAGGAGACACCGGAGCCGGAGGAAGAGACAGAACAGGAAACGCCGAAGACAGGTACGGAGGAAGAAACCGGAGAAACCACGGTGGCCGAAGTCAGTCAGGATTTACAGGCATTGCTTGCGCGGATCGCCGCCCTGCCGGACGCAGAAGAATACCTTGCCACAGAGCCGGACGCGGACGATTGGGCGGAAAATGAAGATGCCTACGAGGAAGCCTACACAGAATGGATGGTGGGGCTGTACGAGTATGCCGACGAAGCCCTTGCCATACAGGAGGAAATAGAGAAGCTGCCGGAAGAACAGCGGGCGCAGATATCGGAAGAAGAAATGCAAAAGCTGGCGGCATGGACAACAATTGCACAGACAGCAGAAGAGAGCACGCAGGTGATGACGACGGATACTACGAGCGGTACTTGTGGCGATAACGTGGAATGGACACTGGCAGATGGGGTATTGACAATTAGCGGCAGTGGGGCTATAAACAACTATGCATTTGATGGAAAAAATGATATAAAAACAGTTGTGATTAATGAAGGTGTAACGAGCATAGGAATGTATGCGTTTAGAAACTGTAGCAGTCTGACAAGCATAACAATACCAGCGAGTGTAAAAAACATAGTGACATGTGCGTTTTATAATTGCAGCAGCCTGACAAACATAACGATATCGGAGGGCGTGACAAGCATAGGGGGTAATGCGTTTTATAGTTGCAGCAACCTGACAAGCATAACGATACCTGCCAGTGTGACAAGCATAGATTCTAATGTGTTTCATAAATGCAGTAACCTGACAAAGGTAGAGTTGCTGGGTGAATTGACAACTATCAACAGTGGTGCATTTTGGGAGTGCAGCAGTCTGGAAAGTATAACGATACCGGATAGTGTGGAAAGCATAGGGAATTTTGCGTTTAGTGGCTGCAGCAGCCTGACAGGCATAACGATACCGGAGGGCGTAACAAGCATAGGACAATCTGCGTTTAATGGTTGCAGCAGCTTGGAAAGTATAACGATACCGGCGAGCGTGACAAGCATAGGTGGCTCTGCATTTTATGGCTGCAGTAGTTTGGCAACTGTGACAATGGAAAGCGAAGTGCCGTCAACGCTTGGCAACAGTAATGTTTTTTATAAGTGTGAATGTACCAACGGCAGCACCAAGGGCATTCATGTCCCTGTGGGTACAGCGGATACGTATAAGCAGGCAACGAACTGGAGTACCTATAAGAACAATATCACAGACGGCACACATTCTCATGCATGGTCGTCTGACTGGACAACCAATGAAACCCACCACTGGCATGAATGTGCCGAGCAGGGCTGTACGGTGACAGACAACGCTGATAAAAGCGGTTACGGAGAGCATGTCTATGACAATGACAGCGATACAACCTGTAATACCTGCGGCTATACCAGAACGCTGCAGGACAAACAGCCGCCTACGGGAGAGATTAAAATAGACAGCCATTCGTGGACACAATTCCTAAATGCAATTACTTACAGACTGTTTTTCCGAGAAGCAAAACAGGTTACAATTACGGCGCAGGACGAAGGTTCCGGCGTGGATAAGATATATTATTATATTTCGAGTGAAGAATTGGAAGGGAAGGAACAGCTAAATTGGCTTGAATGGACGGAAGGTGACTCCTTTTCCATAGACCCGGACAAGCAATGCATTATTTATGTGAAGATAACCGATAAGGCAGGGAATGTGACCTACCTTTCTTCGGACGGGCTGATATTTGACGCCACACCACCGGTTATAAACGGCGTAACAAATGGGGAAACTTACCATGCGCCGCAGACCGTTATCGTGACGGATGCAATGTTTGGTGTAAAAAGAGTAACGGTAAACGGCACGGAAGTTACCCTCACTGGCGATTCATTTACGTTAAGGTTATCAGACAATCCGCAGACCATCGTTGCCGAGGATCATGCAGGAAATACCACTACCGTAACGGTAACTGTAAAGGAACAGACCTATGCCGTAACGGTTCAGAACGGAACGGGCGCCGGAGATTACAAAGAGGGAGCCATTGTGACGATTACGGCAAATGCCCCTGCCAGCGGAAAGCAGTTTGACAAGTGGGTGGTAAACAGCGGCGGCGTGACCTTGGCCAATGTCACAAACAATACCACCACCTTTACCATGCCCGCAGGAGCGGTAAGCGTAACGGCGACTTATAAAGATTTCGTATCGGACGCCGACAAGGTGGCGAGAGCAAAAACAGTTGTGGAGAATGCGCTTGCAGGAATTACGGCAACCAACGCAACGACCGAAACGGAAATTTTGGGCGTGATAAACACGGCTCTTGGCAATGCGGGGATTACGGGCGTGACCGTGACGATAGATAAATTTAGAAAAACGGAAGCCATCATAAGCGCTGCGGGACATATTGAAGGGGTTGTATTTATTACATGCGGTCAGGAATCCGAAAGCATAAATATGGAAAAGCCGATCGCACAGCTGACGGCAGGGAAATATACGGCGGCTGTCAATAACGGAACAGGCGGCGGCGAGTATGCGGCGGGCGATACCGTGACGATTGAGGCAGATGCCCCTGCAAGCGGAAAGCAGTTTGACAGGTGGGTGGTAAACAGCGGAAATGTGACTTTAACAGATGCCACCAGCAGTACCACGACCTTTACCATGCCCGCAGGAGCGGTAAGCGTGTCGGCAACCTATAAGGACAAAACCACTACAGGCGGCGGCAGTGGCGGTGGCGATTCCGGCAGCGGCGACCATTCCGGCGGGAACAGCGGCGGCAATACAGGCAGCGGAGATTATTCCGGCGGCAGCAGCGGCGGTAATTCCGATAGCAGTGGCGGCCATAGTGGCGGAGGCAGTCATGGCGGCGGCAATTCTGGCAATGGTAATAACAACAATGACAATGGCGGTTTCGCCGGCGATGCTGACAACAATGGCGCAGGCGGCAATATCAGCAGTGACAGCGGTAATGGCAGTTCCGGCGCAAACGATGCTGTAGGCGGCAGTCAAAGCGGTGCAAACGCTGTAGTTACGCCTGCCAAAGCGCCCGCAACGGTCATTACTACGCCGCAGGAGAACTTGGAGGATACCGTCTTAACGGCAGCGGAGAAACAACAGAAAGCGGACGGCGCGGACATTCGGATCGAACTTGACGTAAAGGTAGCGGCGGCAGAGGCCGGTGCGGCGGACAGGGCCCTTGTTGAGGAAGCGTTGCGCGGTTCTGCGGCAGGCTATATCCTCGGGCAGTATCTTGATATCAACCTGTACAAGGTGATTGGAGACAGCCGCACAGCCATTACGCAGACAGACGGGAAGATTACCGTCAGGATTGATGTGCCGGAGAGCCTGAAAAACACCGACAGCACAAGGACAAGAATCTTTGCGGTGATTCGTGCCCATGACGGCAAAGCACAGCTTCTGGCAGATCTGGATCAAGAGGCCGGCACCATTACCATAGAAACGGATCGTTTCTCCACTTATGCGATTGTGTACAAAGATACGGTGACCGGTGCGGGAAACCCGAGCAGTGGGGACGGCGGCACTATCCAGCTACGCGCAGAGAGCGGCAGCGGTAAGGAATCCGGCAACGGGAAGGATGATGAGCCCAAGACCGGGGATAATACACCCATAGAACTGAGCGCAACTCTTGCCATGATCGCGGGCTTTGGTTATCTGCTTTTGTACTTTATGGACAGAGAGCGGGGCATGACGGAGGAGAGGAAGAAGGAACTTGTCTCCTGCCTTGTGACATGGGCGAAGCAGGGCGGAAAGATCAGGAAATACCTTGCCCTTGCGGCGATCTTCGTGCTGCTGGTATATTACCACAGCATCGGTAAGAAAATATGCGTGGAATGGAAAGAGGTTTATGGAGAATAAGAGAAGAAAAGTAATGTGAATTTTATTGTCAAGGCAGGTGCTTTTTTGTATAATTAAAATGTAGTAGGAGCAGGATAATTCATATCTTTTACCATAAATTTTTAGAAATTGAGGTGATAAGGTGTCGGACGATACAAAGCAGATACAGGGAGTTATGGCAAAGCGTACCGCAAAAGACAGCGTATTCCTTGACCTTTTTCAAAATAAGAGTTATCTGTTGAAGCTGTATCAAACGCTCCACCCGGAAGATACCACAGCAACAGAGGATTCCCTTACAGATGTGACAATTACAAATATACTGACAGATAATCTTTATAATGATTTAGGCTTTATTGTAAATGATAAACTGATGATACTTGTAGAGGCACAATCTACATGGACAATGAATATTTTAGTAAGGGCTTTGTTGTATCTGGCGCAAAGCTATCACGAATATTTTCAGCGTACCAGCCAAGATTATTACAAGAGCAGGAAAGTAAAAATGCCAAAGCCTGAACTTTATGTGATTTTTACGGGAAACAAAGGGCGGAAACCTGATAAAATATCTCTGTCTAAAGAATTTTTCGAGAGCGCGGAAATAGATATTGAGGTTAAGGCCAAAGTGATCTATGAAAGCGATACAGATGATATTATCAACCAATACATCATTTTCTGCAAAGTTTTTAATGAACAGACAAAACAACACGGCATGACGAGGAAAGCGGTTACGGAAACAATCCGCATATGTAGGGACAGGAATGTTTTAAGGGAATATTTAGCGCAGAGAGAAAAGGAGGTTGTGACGATTATGATGAGTTTATTTGATGAAGAACAGATCATGAAATCGTTTATCAGAAGTGAAAGGCATGATGAAGCCAGAGAAACGGCGGAAAGGTTGATAAAAAAAGGAAAAATGACTCTTGAGGATATTGCGGAATGTGTTCCGTCATTATCACTTAAAGAATTAAAAGAACTTGAAGCCGAGGTTATGCAGTTAGCATAATCAACAAAATAATTTAATATCAACCAAACAGCATAAAGGCGTATGGAATCATAAATTGTAAACCGTGCGTCTTTTTACGTCCAAAAGAAAATGGCAGACAGTAGGCGATGCACAGCCTTATAAATGAGCGAGTTAACAGATGGCAGGGACTATTTGAGTCTCTGCCTTTTCTGTCAGATAATACGGCGGCTAAAGTACGCAGATGAAGAAGTAAATGTGATATAGTTTGTGCGAAAATAATAGGGTGTAAATTAATAGTATCTTTGTTATAATACAAATAGATATTTTAGTGGTTGTTTGTTAGATATGTAAGGGGCAGATATACTCTTAACAACGGATGTAAAATTTATGCGTAATTGCAAAAAAATATTTTGTAAAGTAGATGTGAAAAATCCGATTGAGTATATGATGGAGGTGTTTGATAATGACAACAAAGACGATTAAGATAACAAAACCAAGCGACATTAGAAGAATGGGGACAGAAGCTTTAATAAAAGCGCTAGGCCCGATTGGAATGGCAAGATACTTAGAAGAATTTGACGATGGAGGCACTGGTGACTATACGAAAGAAAAATATGAGCAGCCGGATTATACGATTCAAGAAATTTTAGCTATAAAAAAATGTGTTGTAATTAGGGGGAAATAGTGTATACCAAAGATAGTAGGTGATGCACAGCCTTATAAATGAGCGAGTGATAAGTGGGTGATGCACAGCCCATAAGTGAGCGAGTTAACAGATGGCAGGGACTATTTGAGTCTCTGCCTTTTCTGTCAGATAATACAGGCGGCTAATATATGCAGTTGTTTGTAAACAAAGGAGCTTGCGGAGATAGTTTATAATTATAAGAGGCGTAATGGAAACTTGACACCATTGGCAAAAAGAACGAACGATTTTGAAATAAGTGAGGAATATACTCATAAGGCATGGAAACCTATTCAGTTTATGAATTTGCTATTTTAGACAGCATATTTTATAATGAATCTTACATTAGGGAAATTCTGTTTTTCGGATTGTATGCAGCATGAAATGTAAACTGGTTTCTGGAAAGGAGAGCTTTATGGTTTATCGTGATTTTCAAGGATTAAAGTTATCTGCACTCGGATTGGGTGCGATGCGGCTGCCGGTGATTAACGGAAATGATGCGGAGATTGACAGCGCGGCTGTAGAGGAAATGGTCGCTTATGCGATGGAGCGCGGTATCAATTATTACGATACGGCCTGGGGTTATCACAACGGAAATTCGGAAATTGTCATGGGCAATGCGCTTAAGAAATATGCCCGCGACAGCTTTTATCTCGCAACAAAATTTCCCGGGTACGATCTTGCCAACATGCCGAAAGTAAAGGAAATTTTTGAGAAGCAGCTTGAAAAGTGCGGTGTGGAATATTTTGATTTTTATCTTTTCCACAATGTTTGCGAAATGAATATTGACGCTTATCTGGATGAAAAGTTCGGCATTTATGATTACCTGATCGAACAGAAGAAGAATGGCCGGATTAAGCATCTTGGATTTTCCGCCCATGGAAGCTGTGAGATTATGAAGCGTTTTCTGGAAGCCTACGGCAAAGATATGGAATTTTGCCAGATTCAGTTAAATTATCTTGACTGGACTTTTCAGGATGCGAAGGCCAAGGTGGAGCTGTTAAACTCCTACCATATCCCGGTTTGGGTAATGGAACCTCTGCGCGGCGGCCGTCTGGCAAAACTGCCTGAAAAGGACGCGGAGATTTTGAAAGGGCTGCGCCCGGATGAGGGTGTACCGGCATGGGCATTCCGCTTCTTACAGACGCTTCCTGAGGTGAAGGTGATTCTCTCCGGTATGTCTGATCTGGAACAATTGAAAGAGAATATAAAAACCTTTGAGACAGATAAACCCCTTTCGGAAAAGGAAATGGAAACGCTTCTTTCGGTTGCGGATGGCTTGTTAAACGGAACGCTTCCCTGCACGGCCTGCCATTACTGTACGAGTCACTGTCCGCAGGGGCTGGATATTCCTATGCTTTTGAATCTTTACAATGAACACAGCTTTACGGGCGGCGGTTTCCTTGCGCCGATGGCATTGATGGCAGTGCCGCAGGAAAAACAGCCTACTGCCTGTATCGGCTGCCGCAGCTGCGAGAGGGTCTGCCCGCAGCAGATTAAGATATCCGAAGCCATGTCAGATTTTGGTGTGAAGCTGCGTGGGTAGAGATAAGCGCAGGGGGAGGGAAAAGATGAGAGCTTTATTTATTGGCGGTACCGGAACGATCAGCACGGCGATTGTGAAGCAGTTGGCAAGTATGCCTTCATGGGAAGTATGGCTTTTAAACCGTGGTAACAGGACGGATGTCATACCGGAGAACGCACATCAGATCATTGCGGATATCAACGATGAGGCGGCGGTTGCAGAAAAGATAAAAGATTTTACCTTCGATGTGGTTTGCGAGTTTATCGGTTTTCATGTGGAGGATGTGGAAAGAGACTATCGGCTGTTTAAAGATAAAACAAAACAGTATATTTACATCAGTTCCGCGTCGGCTTACCATAAACCGGCAGCAAGCTACATTATCACTGAGGGAACGACGCTTGCAAATCCATACTGGCAGTATTCCAGAGACAAGATTGCCAGTGAGAATTTTTTGATGCAGAAATATCGGGAAGAGGGATTTCCGGTTACGATTGTTCGTCCAAGCCACACCTATGACGAGCGGCATATTCCGCTCGGCGTTCATGGGAAAAACGGTTTTTGGCAGGTAATTAAGCGTATGATGGACGGAAAGCCGGTGATTATTCAGGGAGACGGAACGTCTCTTTGGACGCTTACCTTTAACACGGATTTTGCGGTCGGTTTTATCAGTCTGATGGGAAATCGTCACGCCATCGGGGAGGCCTTTCAGATTACGGGAGATGAGACCCTTACATGGAATCAGATTTATGGGACGATTGCCGATGCGCTTGACGTAGAGTTGAAGCCTTATTATGTAGCTTCCGAATATCTGGCGGCGGTGGGAGATAAATACGGATACGATTTTGAGGGAAGCCTGATTGGAGATAAGTCTGTTTCTGTGGTATTTGATAATAGTAAGTTAAAAAGGCTGGCTTCGGATATGGGGACACGGGTTCGGTTTGATCAGGGAGTAAGGATTGCTCTTGATTTTGTGTTGTCTCATCCTGAAGAATGTCAAAAGGAAGATCCTGAGTTTGATGCCTGGTGTGACCGGGTAATCGCGGCGATAGAGGCGTCAAAGGCACAGGTTTGAGGAAAAAAGTACCGCTTCATGGAATTTATCGAAGCGGTACTTTTTTATTGTACTAGTAAGATTTAATGATTTACAGCCTTACATCTACAGGATGATAGGCGAAGCCGGATTCTTCCAAAACCTCTTCCGCGGCAGTTTCAGGAGTACCCTCTTTCTGATCGGTCTCCTCCTCTGTGCCGGGAACTTTTTTCTCTTCCTCCCCTTCCTGTTTGTCTGCCTTTTCATCTTTTGCGGCATTCTGTAAGGTTTCGCCCGCCTGTGCCAGCGAATCCATCTGGGAAGCGGTGGCTTTCTCTGCGGCCTCCTTTGCTTTGGCAAGCTCCGCTTCCTTAAGGCCGACATTACTGCTGCCGCCCCGTCCGCCGTCCAGACTGATTTCGGCTTCCAGTACGTTCGCTTTGCCCTCCATTTTCTTTGCCGTACTGCCGTTTACGTTTGCCTGTTTTACAGAAGTCCCTGCGGAGATCATAGCCTCCATACTGCCTGCGGACATTCCCACATTCTGATTGGCATTTGCCTTTTCCTGCGGTTTTGTGCCCATGATATCATCGAAGGAAGATTCTTCCTTTTTCTTCTGGCGTTCTTCCTTTCTCGCCTCGATCTGATGCTGGCGGAGCTGGATTTCCAGTTCGCTGATCTGTTTCTGGATTTCCTGCCGCTTTTTCATCTTAGTATCCGCCGGCATATCCTGATTGGCTGATACTTCTTTCAGCTCCTGTTGCAGCCTGTCTATCTGTTGCTGCAAATTTTTGCTTTCCGGGTCCATTTGTCCGCCGCCAATGCCCATTCCCGCTGATCCGGGCTGCATGCCTGTGCCGTTTACGTTGTTTACATTCATATATGGTTCCTCCTATCCTTTTTTACTTTTTGAGGTCAGACTCCTCTTATTTGTATCTTCTGATAGTCTTATCGTCTGTTTTTTTGTGTCTGTGAAGGAAAATGTTGTGGAAGAGCTTTTCTTGGTTGTGAGCGGTGCTTTGTTGCTTTGGGAATGTCAGATAAGGTCGATTGTAAACATGTGCGGGTTTGTGGTAGAATAATAACATTAAGCAATCTGAGAATTTGAAATTTTGTAGAAATACAAGGAGTGTTGCAGCATGATTTTGATGATTGATACGACGAGAGAACATGTGGGGAAGCAAATTTCTGAGGAATTGCTTTACAGCGGTGGGAATCCAACCAAAATAGAGTTGATTGATACTACCGGAATGCGCATTTCCCACTGTGTCGGCTGTAATTATTGCTGGCTGAAAACGCCGGGGATATGTGCTATCAAAGACGATTATGAGCCGATTTTGAAAAAGATGGCCAGAGCCGATCAGGTCTGGCTGATTTCGGATACGCATTTCGGGTTTGTCTCTTATCAGACCAAAAATATTGTGGACAGAGTGATGCCCCTTGCCACCATGTATCTGAAAATCAAGGATGGGCAGATGCGGCATGTCATGCGCTATGACCATCAGCCGGATTTCGGGATTATCTATACCGGAGAAGGTGATCAGGCTTATCTGGAACGGTGGTGCGGGCGCACAGCACTGAATTTCGGCAGCAGTTCTCTTGGCGTTTTTTCTGTGGAAAACAGGAAGGAGGCGGTATCATGCATGTTGTAATTATCAATGGAAGTCCGCGCGTGCAAAAATACAGCAACACGGAGAAAATCATTGCTTCCTTTACAAAGGGCCTTTCTGAAAAAGGAGTTTCTTTTGAAGCATATGCCATTTCCAATCGTAAGTCATGGGAAATGATTCGGGATGCTTACATAAAAAATGAGGAAATTCTGATTGCGCTTCCGCTCTATGTGGAATGTGTACCCGGCCTTCTTTTGGAATTTCTGGAAACCCTGCCGAAAAAGGATGAGCATACAAGACTTTCTTTTCTTTTGCAGAGCGGATTTGCGGAAGGGTGTCAGCTTCGCTGCGGCGAGGAATTTTTGTCAAAGCTGCCGGGTTATCTGGGTGTTCGCTATGGCGGTTGTCTGGTCAAAGGAGATAATTTCGGAATCCGTGTATTGGATGAAGAGAAACAGAAGCAGGTCACAAAACCATATCAGGCAATGGGGGAGCTGTTTGCAGAGGGAGACGGGTTTTTTCGTGAAGAAGCGAAGAAATTTACCGGCCCGGAATATCTTTCACTGCCTATGCGTTTGCTGATGCAGTTCGCATTCAAAACCTTCCAGAAAAAGATATTCCAGAAAGTGGCGGCATCGTGGGGGTGTAATACGCCGCTTGATTATAAAGTATTGGGGAATTGAAAATGCAGTTATTGTATGGTACAGGGAATCAGGCAAAATTATCGGCAATGAAAAGCAGGCTTGAGAAGATAGGGATAGAACTGATTGGCTTGCATGAACTGAGAGCGGAAGGAAAGAGCATACCGGAGGTTTTAGAGAATGGAAATACACCGCTTGAAAATGCAAAGCTAAAAGCACTGGCATATTACAAAGCATTTCGGATACCTGTGTTTTCCTGTGATTCAGGTTTATATTTTGATCATGTTCCGGACGAGGATCAACCGGGTGTGCATGTACGAAATGTGAATGGGAAATGTTTATCAGATCAGGAAATGATGGAATATTATGCAGGTCTTGTAAGAAAATACGGGAATTTGGTTGCACAGTACAGAAATGCAATCTGCTTTGTAATGGATGAAAAACATATTTATGAAGCAATGGAGCCTTCTATGTACAGTAAGAAGTTTATACTAACGGACAAACCTCATAGCAAAATAAGGGAAAAGGGATTTCCGTTGGACAGCATGTCGATTGACATGAAAACCAACCGATATTATTACGATCTGGCGGAGGATGAATTGGCGCAGTTTGATGTGGAGGACGGGTTTTTGCAGTTTTTTCAGAAAGTTTTAAGTTTGGATTAATAGAATCAGTGAGATAATAATTTTCCTTAGTCCTTCGGGATTTGCAGCATTACGTGAAGCACACAGCATTCCCTCCCCTCATGGAGTTCTTTGCCGATTTCAATGTCACCCAGATATTTGCGCGCTACATGGCGGATATTGGCGAGTCCGAAGCCGTGGCCTTCCCCGGGTTTGCAGGTGCGTGGAAGGCCGCTTTTGGGATCTGTATCCAACTTTCCCCTGTAGCTGTTAGCTACTTCTATGATATACATATTCTTCCTGTGGGTGGAGACAAGGGAAACATGCGCTTCGTTTTCCTTAAGGTTTTCCCGCTGGATCGCTTCGATGGCGTTTGACAGGGCGTTGTTTAAGATGATGCTGACGTCAAAGGAATCAATGGATTCTGTCATCGGGTAATGAAAATCACAGAAAAAGGTAATGCCTTTTTCCTCCATTTCCATTTTCTTGCCGGAAAGAATCACGTCTGTCACAGGGTTTCCACTATTGATATCGAGGGATGCTTTTGCCATCTCCTTGTTGAGCCTGTCCGTGTACTGCTGTGCCTCATTATATTCGCCTTTATCATAGAGCTGCTTTAGGGTCATGAGGTGATTGCCCATGTCATGACGCAGACTGCGCATATCTCGGTAAAGCTGTTCCACTTCGCTAATGTGGTTTTTCAGATCGGCCATCTGGGCGGAAAAAATTTCCCGCTGTCGGTCTTCCTCCTGTTGTGTTTTCCACTGACGGAACACATAAGTTGTCACCAGAATCACGGCGAAGGAGAGCAATGTAAACAGTAATAGGATGAGATCATGATAGCCGAAGAGATCGTAAACGCTTTTTCCCGCTGTATCCCGTTCGTAGATATAACTGTAATAGCGAGTCACACCGTAGGAAACGACTCCCGACAAAGAAGGTATGAAAAGCAGAAAAAATTCTTTGCTGTTCATAGGCTCACGTCCACGTCCATATGACCACAAAATACATTTGACGGCACCGTACAGAAATAAAAAAATTAAAAGATCATACACCAAAAATGTAAAAAAGACAGACAGTAGAAACCAGAATAAGTCGCTTGCCGGTATACAGGAACGGATAATGCGTGCATATATTTCATTGTGCATATAGACGACAACGCGGGATGCCTGCCATCGCAGACAGAAGAAAGTAATAGCGAGGAAAAGTTTCTGGGCAATATATTCCCTGTCAATCAGATACATCGTAATAAAAATCGCCATCGCGCCCAGAATATAAGACAGCATGACATTGATGTACCACGGCATAAAATCAAATGCAAGCATCGCCATCGCATAGACACCGCCTACTAACCATGCCTTTGCGTTTCGTTTCAGAAAAGGTTTTGTAAAGACGACACAGCAGTAACCGTCTATTAAGGCATCACAGATGCAGTCAACTATAGTGAGTATTTGATAATATAATTCCATCCTGTCCGCTATTTTCCCTTCTGCCGGTTAATATACTGCATATATTGCTGCACAAATCCCGCGAACTGTTTTTTCGACAAAAGCGCCGTTCCCTGTTCCAGCCAGACGGTGGTGGCGTTGTATTTTTCCACATATTTTAGATTCACCAGATAAGCCCGATGGGTGCGGTAGAAATCCGCTCCGGCCTGTTCAGAGAGATCGGTCAGCTTTCCGTAATATTCGATATCGCCGTTTACTGTGTGGAGCATGACTTTGCGGTTAAAGACCTCCGCATAGATGATATCAGAGAGAAAAACTTTTGTGGAGAGGCCGCCCCGTTTTACGAGGATTGCCGGTGAAGTTTCCGACTGGAGGGGTTGCTGTTGCAGGGCTTTTCCTAAAACTTCCCGCAGCTTTTTTTCCGAAAAAGGTTTTACCAGATAATGAAAGGCGTTCACGTCAAAGGCTTCATAGACATACTCCGGTAATGCCGTCACAAAAATCAGAATGGTATCTTTGTGCTGTCTGCGCAGCTTTCTGGCAATTTCCATTCCGTTTTGCCCAGACATTTGAATATCCAGAAAGAGGATATCCGGCGTCCCGGCCGTATTGGATGCGAGCATATCCTCCCCGGAATCGTAACAGGTAATTTGACAGACAACGCCATGATCCGTACAGATTTTTGTGATATCCTGTTTTAAACTCTGCTGTATTTCTTTTTCATCATCGCATATGGCAATGTTTATTGTTTTCACGTTTCTCCAAACCTCTGCCCGCTTATAAGACGTAATTTACTATTTAAAAGTAACACACGGGCGGAGATTTCGCAATGCAGGGGTTGGGGCAGGAAGCAGTCCTGTTGTGAAAGGCCCTTTTTTTGTTGTGAGGTTAATGTCCCCAATTTTATTTTTCCGTTTTTTTGTTTTCTTTCTTTTTATTCTCTTCTTTTGCTTCAAGAGCTTTATCCAATATACTTGAATTCTTATTTTTATCCTCTTTCTTTTCTCCCACCTTTTTATCTACACTGCCGGAATACAGCTTGGACAGGGTGTCCGAATAGTTTCCGTTTCGCGTATAGGTAGCGCTTGCCCTCGCGGCGGCTGCGGCGCTGGATGCAGCTCTGCTGATGGTGCCGGCCTTCTGGGAAATCTTATCAGCAAATGAACCGTGGCCTGTAAACAGAGATTTCAGAGTAGAAATGCTGGCGTCCCTTAACGCGTCCTCATCCAGTTCCAGTTTGTTTCCTTTTCCTATGGAGATTCCCACCTTTGAAAGCAGCTTCTCTGTTTTTTCCGTCGTTCCGGTCATCCATACCGCATGGCGGAGTACCTTTTCCGTGTCGGAATTTCCTACCTGTTCCACTAAGGAATTATAATCCTCCACAAAGGATTTCACTGCCTTTGTAATAGCCTCCCAGTCATAATCCTTTGTCTCGATCTCCTCCCCGCTCTCTTCGTCTTTTTTTGTAATCTTTTTCTTTTCCCACAGCGAAGCATTACCCAGGGCGTCTGCGGATTTTTTTAGTGAATCCGCACTTGAACCCATCAATGTCAGTTTCTGCGCCGTGTCCCCCGAAAACGCCTTCTTTTCCGCCGCCTGTTTTGCACAGTATGCCTTCATCATCTTTCCGTAGCTTCCGTTTTTTATGGAGGCATAGTCTGAAAGCAGATTGCCGCAGGAATTGGGCGCGCCGCCCATCAGGGCGGAAACGTCATACTTGGTATCCACGTTGTTATAATCGAGATAATCACGAAAATCAATTGATGCCATATTCTCTTCCCTCCTGTCACCGAAATATTCGGAATCCATGTTTTCTTTTCGTTTATTATTTCGGAAGAGAATCTGGCATATTAAGCTGATATGCTGTGGAAGGGCTTTTTTCTGCTGTGAAGCTTTTAATTAAGGTTAAATCAAAGGATCAATTTAAGGTCTTTTAATGCTCCAAAGTATAGATGAAAAGAGGCAGCAGCACAGAAGTCAGGGTATCGTAAAATCCGTGGGCAACGATAAGAGGAATCAGGGTCTTATCCTTGGATTTAAAAAAATATATGCTCAAAAACAGGACATTGACTGCAATGCTATAAAACTCGCCGAAGGAAAACCGCATGGCGGGAAAAAAGTGAACTGCATAAAAAAGCAGGATATTGATCAGAATGGAGACCGTTTTAGAATGGCATACAGCCAGCGTTTTCTGTAGGATAAAACCGCGGAAGATCAGCTCCTCTACAAGTCCCACACAAAAGAAACAGTATAACGGCATCACAATGATATAAAACGGATCAGGAGCCATGGCATAGGCGGAATAATCCATTTTCAGGATCAACAGGGGTATCTGTTGGGCAATAAACATGCAGATCCCCAAAAGCAACCCTTTAACGACGTCTGCAAAACGGATTTTTTTCAGCCCGAGAGAAGAGAGAGGGGCCTTTTCCATTTTTCTTACATAGAAAATAAGAACGGCACCGAAGATAAAATAAGCCAAAACACCGACCAAGAGATTACTTATGAATGTTTGCATTTAGATTTCCTCCTTGCTAATAAAAGCGTTTCTTTTATTTTTGTATGCCTATATTATAATTTGATATAATATTATATGGCATATAATATTATTTCTACACATACTATACAGCATATAGTATTGCCTGTCAACATATGTTTGTTACTTTATTGTTTTTCCATGCATGTTACGGGATATAGCTTATTGGTATTTTTGAGAATGTATGTTACACTGAAAGCATGGACGACGGAAAAGTAATTTTAAAAAAAATAATTATTGCCGATACGGAGGAGCCGGAAACAGAACCGCAGAAGAAGCCTGTCGCCCCGTCTCTCTCGGAAGATATCAAAATGCTGGTGACAAGCATGATTCATAAGGATCAGAAATCGTTTGCCAGAGTGTCTTTTCTGCGCGGCAGCGACTGGGCGGAGGGGATCGTTCCGGGAGGCCGGATTGAAAAGTCGGAGGGTTTCAATGAGGAGGAAATCGAGAAGCTGGAGGCTTATCTTGCGGGTGAGGAAGAAATGATTTTAAAACAGGCGAAGGGAGTCAATCCGATCAGGAATCTGTTTGAAATGTAATTTCGTTTATGTTCTGCGAACGCCCATTTACAGGACGGAACCGGAGGAGGTACATATGATATTTGGCGATTTTTCAGCATGGACAGCACAGAATCTTATCATACGGATCGTGGTATCAACGGTATTGGGCGGCATTATCGGGCTGGATCGCGGGATGAAGCACCGCGGCGCGGGTACGAAGACGATCACGGTGGTTTGTCTCGCCTCCACGCTGGTCATGCTGACGGAGCAGTATATTCAGATTAATTTTCCGGGACTGGCAAACATGAACCGTCTGGCGGCGCAGGTAATCAGCGGTGTGGGTTTCCTCGGCGTGGGCACGATTATCATATCGAATCACCGGGTAAAGGGATTGACCACCGCGGCTACCCTATGGGCAAGCGCCAGTGTGGGACTGGCAGTGGGAATCGGCTTTATTGACGGCGGTGTACTGATTACCTTGATTATGCTGATTTCTCTTCATGTGCTTCCCTATGTAGAGCGGTTCGCCACCAGAAATTCCCGTTACTGCAATGTGATTATTGATTTGGAGGAGAGCCAGTACATCCACAGGATTATTCAGGATCTCAAGGAAACGGATATTTCTGTTGATTCCATGGAAATTACTACGCCCCGCATTAAGGGGGACAGTGTGATGGTGCATCTGGTTCTTTACATGAAGAGACCCAGAGAAAATATGGAGATATACGAAATTATCACAAGGTCGGACAAGGTGATATCCGTAGATTTTCTGAGATAGAAAATTAAAAGAAAGGGAAAAGGAATTTATGAAATTCATATCATGGAATGTAAACGGACTGCGGGCTTGCATGGGCAAGGGATTTATGGATTTTTTCAAGGAGGCGGATGCGGATATTTTCTGCCTTCAGGAGACAAAACTACAGGAGGGCCAGATTGATCTGGAGCTTCCCGGTTATCATCAATACTGGAATTATGCGGAAAAGAAGGGGTATTCGGGGACGGCGGTTTTTGCAAAGGAGGAGCCGCTTAACGTATCCTACGGGATCGGAATAGAGGAGCACGACCACGAGGGGCGGGTGATCACATTGGAGTACCCGAATTTTTATTTCATTACCGTTTATACGCCGAATTCCCAAAATGAGCTTGCAAGACTGTCCTACCGTATGAAATGGGAGGATGATTTTCTGGCTTATCTGAAAAAGTTGGAAGAGAAAAAGCCGGTTGTTTTTTGTGGGGATCTGAATGTGGCGCATAAGGAGATTGACCTGAAAAATCCGAAGTCAAATCACAAGAACGCCGGATTTACCGATGAGGAGAGGGGAAAATTTACGGCCCTGACGGAGGCCGGATTTATCGACACCTTCCGCTATTTTTATCCTGATCTGGAGGGTGTTTACTCTTGGTGGTCTTACCGCTTTAAGGCGCGGGAAAAGAACGCGGGATGGCGTATCGACTATTTTGTGGTGTCTAAGGCTTTAAAGGAACGTTTGGAGGACGCGGCGATTTATCACGAGGTGATGGGATCGGATCACTGTCCGGTAGAGCTTAAACTGCGCTGAATTTCCGTCTCTACGATTTCCTGCGAGAGAGTGCGCATACCCTCGAGCCGCTCTTCGTAGTTGTCTACGGTAAGCCGGTCTTCTCCCTTAGCTAGTTTATCGTAGATCCAATAATTGATATCCTTCGAGAAATGAATCATATCCATGTAAAGATCCAGATTCGTAATGATCTCTTTTGCATCCTGATAATAGTAAATTTCCACGTTATCATAGGCAAGCAGTGCTTTCACTGCTTGTTTTTCGTTGTAGATCACAGCGTCCCTCTCACCGGTCCGATAGGCGTTGTCCCACCAGAGCATAGAGTAGGGGGAGAAAAAGAATTTGAAGGTGGTTTCCGGATGTTCCTCTACCATGGAGGTGAGAAGGGCGATGTTTTTCGCAAGAGCCTCCTCATTCATGGTTTCCGGATGCATTTCGGAGATAGTGGGTTTTCTCGCATACATGCCCGTTGCCAGATCCGCGCCGAAATATTTCCACTGTGCCCAGTTGTAGGAATCCCCCTCGTCGTAGTCGCCGATAAAGGAGAACGCCAGCATGTAAGGCAGCTTTTCCATCAGCACGTCCTTGTTCAAGGTATATTGGTAATCATTGAAATGATTTTTGTCATAAAGATACATAGGGCAGCCTGTGGAAACATAAGTGGGTTCATCGCTGGCGGAGAGAGAGGAAGGGTCTATGTTATAAAAGACATAGGAAAGCTCATGCTCCTCGAAGGCAATGTCCAGCAGTACCTTAAGATCGGCAGTAGCCCCGTAAGAACGGATGGCTTTGATGGTCTGGCAGTCAAATCCCTCGTCAAACCAGTGATTGTTGTAATTTTCGCAGACGGAAGAACCGACGATCAGTGCGTCATAATCGAAGTTGCGCAACGTTCCCACACACTGATATTCTTTGTCTGTGAGCACGGCTTTTAATCCCGGCAGAGGTTTGTGATATTGATAAAATGGATCGAAGAGTACCACCGTGCCGATGACTGCCACCAGCAGAATAACAGTTCGTATGAAAAAAGATTTGAGAAATTTTGTTTCTGAAATCATTGTTTTGCGCCTTTCTAGAAATTAAAATACAAAAACGTGCTCACCTGCGAGAGGGAAATCACGCACCACACGAAAAGAATGCAAATGCCCCAGCACCTTGCCGAGGTCAGTTCGTTGTAGGTCGCACGCTCGTGGGCGTTCTTGTGAAAGATCAAATAAAAGGCCAGAACAAAGAGCGCCAGCATAACGAGCAGATATAAATAAGCTGTTGCACTTGGGGCCGCTAATTCCAAAGCCTGTTTCAATACATAGATTTCCGAAATATCTAACTGTGCGGCGATCTCAAAAAGCTTACCACTGAAATTTACGGACAGGAGATTTTTAAAAAGCTGTACTGCCGCCAGCATACTCCCGCTTCTGAAAAAGAAGAGAGAGAGATTAAAGAGTGTAAAGGTAAGAACCCAGCCAAGGGGTGCGGGAATATGAAAGCGAGAGGGACGTTTTTCTTCCCTGCCCTGGATACCCACAAGTCCCAGATTGTCAATCACCACCAGAAGTCCCTGCATTGCGCCCCAGGCCACATAAGTCCAAGCAGCGCCGTGCCAGAGGCCGCTTAAGAGAAAGACAAGAAAAGTATTCAAAAGCATACGGGCTTTTCCCCTTCGGCTGCCGCCCAGAGGAATGTAGACATAAGTGATAAAAAACCGCGACAGGGTAATATGCCATCGCTGCCAGAATTCCTTGATACTACAGGAGCGGTAGGGCGAATCAAAATTAAGAGGAAGGTCCACATGGAACATTCTGCCAAGGCCGATGGCCATATCGGAGTAACCGCTGAAATCAAAGTACAGTTCAAAGCTGTAAGCGAGAATCACAAAAACCGTGGATATGGCGTCCAGAGAGAAGGTCTGCGCGAAACCGTAGTTTGCCATCAGGCCGAAGGTGTCCGCCAGAAGTACCTTTTTGGAAAGTCCCAGTACAAAGAGATAGACGCCCCTTGCAAAGGAAGCGCTGTCAAAACGGCGTCTTTCGGGGTCTTCAAACTGGGGAATAATTTCCTTGTATAACACGATAGGCCCGGCGATCAGCTGGGGGAAAAAGGTTACGAAAGTCAGGTAATTGACAAAGTCGTAGTGTTCACATCTGCCAAGCGCCCGGTCAATGATGAAGGACAGCTGCTGGAAAGTAAAAAAACTGATTCCCAAAGGCAGCAGGATGTGTTTCAGGTTAAAGTCCGCATGGAAGGCCAGATTGATATTTTCGATAAAGAAGTCATAATATTTGAAATAAAATAGGATGCCCAGATTTAAGAGCAGTCCGGCCAGAAGCCCGATCCGGTTAAGCGGAGGCAGGGGTTTTTTTTGATTGGCGGCATCGTCTGCTGTAGGAGGGGCGGCAGGGATTTTGGCAATCAGAAAACTCAGGAAAAAGTTTAAGCCGATACTGCACAAAATAATGGCCAGGTACCGGACATTAAAATAGGCGTAAAACCACAGAGACATGGCTGACAAAAAAAGGCTTGCCAGCTTATATTGTCCCAGTTTATTGAGCCCGTACCACCCGATCAGTGCGATGGGCAGAAAGATGAAAATAAAGATATAGGAATTAAACAGCATATAACAACGAAATTCCTCTCTGTAAATACATAATTTTGTAGGTTTAAGTAAAAAATAATGGTAAAAATATAATGGTTCCTGTTTCTGCTATAGTATAGCAAATCCGACAGTGGCTTACAAGTCAGGCTGCGGTCATTGCTTCGGAAAAAGGAGAACGGAGGAGTAGATGAAGAATAGTATATGTAAAATGATAATAATCATTATGGCTTGCAGTCTTTTTCTTTTGAGCGGCTGTGGGGAGGAAAGTATGTCCGAGGAGGATTTAGTTGATGGGCGAAGCGCCGTCAGAGAGCAGAGCGTGAAGGATGTAGAGGCAGGAAATTTTCCACTTTTTTGGGAGAATGCGGAGTGGGGAGAACGGCAGTTTTATACGTTATCGGAGCTAGAGAAGGAAGTGAAAGACCTTCTCGGGGATAACTATTGGCCGGAAGTCAATTTGTCAAAGGCAGAGTTAGAAAAATTGACAGGAATCACGGAGGATATGTATGTAGATTTTCTGGCAGAGAAACAGGCTTTCGACGCGCACATAGATACTTTGATGATTATCCACGCGAAAGAGGATTATGTGGGTACCATCGAACAGGCGATGGAAACATACCGGAGCGCGCTGATTGAGCAGAACAAAAATTATCCGCAAAATCTGAGCAAAGCCCGCGCTTCCCGTATCGAGACGATTGACGATTATATCTGCTTCGTCCAGCTGGGGGCGGATACCACGTCTTTGGCGGACAAGGGGCAGGAAGCGGTGATGGCCCATTGTCTGGAGGAGAACGAAAAGGCGTTGTATGTGCTGGAGCAGGCGATTTTGCAGTAAGCGCTGTCGTGGCTTGGGCGAATAGGGTTTGGAGATTGTAAACAAGGAAATTATTTTGTATAATTGGGAAAACAAATAGTGGATCAAATACGTTTTATGGAACAAATGCTGGTAAATTTTTAGTTGGGATGGGAGTACACATATGAACGAACACAGACAATGGAAATCAGTAGACAATTTGATTCAGGAAGTGAAGGGGAAATTACAGGGGCAGGAAAAACTGTCCCGGTTGTTTGAAACCTGTTATGCGAACACGTTACATACAACGGTCCGCGTACTTGCGGACGGTACGACCTATGTAATTACGGGAGATATCCCCGCCATGTGGCTGCGGGATTCCGCGGCCCAGATGCGTCCCTACTTGATTCCGGCAAGACAGGACAAGGTCTTGGCTGAGTTGATTGCCGGTTTGGTGAGAAGACAGTTCTTTTACATTAATATTGATCCCTACGCAAATGCTTTTAATGAGAGCCCCAACGGCGCCTGCTGGGATCGGAACGACTTACAGCAAAACGACTGGCTGTGGGAGCGGAAGTACGAGGTGGATTCTCTCTGCTATCCGATTCAGCTGGCCTATCTGCTTTGGAAAAATACGGGCTGTACCAGCCAGTTTAACGAGGATTTTCAAAAAGGGGCGGACAGGATTCTACAGACTTTCAGTTGTGAGCAGGATCACGAGAAAAATTCCGATTACCGGTTTATCCGAAAAAATACCGTGGAGACTGATACGTTATCGCGGGATGGAAAAGGAGCGGTGGTGAAGGGCGGTATCGGTTTGACGTGGTCGGGGCTTCGTCCCAGCGACGACGCCTGTACCTATGGGTATTTGATTCCCTCCAACATGTTTGCCGCAGTGGCGCTTCGTTATCTGGAAGAAATCGCAGACAAGGTGTATGACGACAGTTGTCTGAAAGAGAGGGCGGCACACCTTAGACGGCAGATTGAAAAGGGAATTGAAGAGTACGGTATTGTGGAGACAGAAGAATTTGGAAAAATTTACGCTTATGAGGTGGACGGCTTTGGCCAGTATAATCTCATGGACGACGCCAATATCCCCAGTCTGCTTTCTATGCCGTATCTCGGATATCAGGGTGACGAGGAGATCATGCAGAATACAAGGCGTTTTATTTTGAGCGGGGCGAACCCGTACTATTATCAGGGAAAATATGCCCGTGGGGTCGGCAGTCCCCATACGCCCGTAAATCATATCTGGCCTTTGTCGCTGATCATGCAGGGTATGACCTCTACAGTTAAAAAAGAGAAAGAGGATATTTTGCGGATGCTGTCGGAGACTGATGCGGGAACGGGGCTGATGCATGAGAGTGTGCATGTGGACAATCCGGTGAAGTATACCAGAGAGTGGTTTTCCTGGGCAAACGCATTATTTTGTGAGTGGATTCTCGATCTTTACACAGACTATTCTAAAATAGAATATTAGAATAGGCAATTGACAAAAAAACTACCATGACTATAATAAAGTTAGAGTTTAGATTAGTCGAAGAGGTAGAGAATGGCATATATTCAAAGAGCAATTTCAGATATTCTTAAAAACAGAGTAAAAAGCAGTAAATGTACATTAGTAGTAGGGGCAAGACAGGTAGGGAAATCAACACTCATAAAGCATGAGTTTTCAGAGTATAACCGCGCTAATTTTGATGACAGATTGGTGAGGATGCAGGCAAAGGAAGAGCCAAGGCTTTTTTTCTTAAACAATCCATGCCCATTGTTTATTGATGAGGTGCAAAAAGAAGGATCCGTTTTGGAGGAAATCAAGCAAAAAGTAGATGAGTCAGATGAGAGGGGACAGTTCCTTTTATCGGGATCTCAGAGACTGGAATTAATGAAAGGCATCAGCGAATCATTGGCAGGAAGAGTGGCTGTTTATGAATTATCCGGTTTGTCATTACGCGAAATTAACGGGTTGAGATTTAATAAACACTTTATTCCAACCGATGGGTATCTAAAAGAACGAGAAAGTGAATTAAAGACATATGATAATATTTGGGAGGTTATCCATAAAGGTTCCTATCCGGAGCTTTATGATATAGATCGTGACTGGCAAGAGTTTTATTCATCTTATGTATCAACATATTTAGAAAGAGATATCAATGAACTGATTTCTACGGATAGTATAACATTTACAAAATTTTTGACAGCTGTGGCAGCAAGAACAGGTGAAATGTTAAATTATGCGCATATTGCAAGCGATATAGGTGTAAGTGAACCGACGGTAAAGAACTGGATTTCCATATTGGAAAGAACCGGAATCGTGTATATATTGCAACCATACAGTGCAAGTGCATTAAACAGAGCGATCAAGACCCCTAAGATTTATTTTAGGGATACCGGTCTTGCCTGTTACTTAACAAGGTGGCTGACAGCAGATACTTTGAAAAATTCAGCTGTGGCAGGAAATATGTTTGAAACCTTTGTGATTTCCGAGATTTTGAAATCCTATACGAATGAGGGTAAGGATTATCGG
The DNA here is from genome assembly GCA_002490775.1 of Lachnospiraceae bacterium UBA7199. GTDB lineage: Bacteria > Bacillota > Clostridia > Lachnospirales > Lachnospiraceae > Suilimivivens. The sequence goes on from DKUR01000080.1 coordinate 23,246, forward strand.
TTCAATGTATTTTATTATCGAGGAAAAGATAAAAACGCATCAGGGGAAAATGAAATTGATTTAATTATAGAAGAAGATGGGATTTTGTATCCGGTAGAGATTAAAATGTCGGGAAATCCTAAAGCAAATATGGGTGCAACAAATCAAGTATTAGATAAAATCCCGGATAAGAAAAGGGGAATGGGAGTTATTCTTTGTCTGATTGATAAAAAGACATATCTTCGGGAGAATCTGCTTGCGCTGCCGATTGAATATATATAGGAGTTCGGTTGTTGGTATTTTGTCGGCGTTTTTCAAGTTCAAATTTCTATATTTGGAGGGGATTGAATGTGAATCAGGAATGGTCTGAACTGAACAAAACAGTGCAAACCCAGCTCAAAAAGAAAGATACCTATAAAGCGGGTATTGATTCCTTGCTCCGTCTGCGGGATCAATTAATGGAAACCATAGCATCTTTCCGTGATGAATTAAGTAGGGAAGAATTTAACGCAATTCCTTTTATCAATGCAAATGGTTATCATTGCAAAACGATAGCATATTCGATTTGGCATATCTTCCGTATTGAGGATATTGTTTCGCATACATTAATCGGCGAAGATGAACAGGTATTTTTTTCGGGTAATTATCAGGAGCGTATCCATTCACCCATAATTACAACAGGAAATGAACTTGTGAAACAGCAGATTGCGGACTTTTCAAAGCAGCTTGAAATGGAGGAACTTTATTCCTATATATTTGAAGTCAAGAAAAGCACCGAGGAGATACTTAAAAATTTATCCTATGAGGAGCTGAAGAAAAAGGTATCAGACAGAAAGGAAAATTTGCAATCGCTTCATGTTGTAAGCGACGATGAGAAGGCAGTCTGGCTGATAGACTATTGGTGCGATAAAGATATTCGTGGACTGATTCAAATGCCATTTTCAAGGCATTGGATTATGCACACGGAGGCAAGTTTACGAATTAGGAACAAGATACATCCTAACTGAACAGTTTTCATTTACAGAGGGAATAAGAAATGATTTGCAGAATAAGAAAATGGAATTTATCGGACGCAGCTGATTTAGCGGCGGCTATATCTAATAAAAATATACAGGATAATCTCAGAGACGGATTGCCTTATCCATACACGGAGAAGGACGGGGCAGATTTTATTTCTGCTATGCTTTCCGCAGATGAAAACGGGACCTTTGCCTTTGCTATTACAGTAGATGATAAAGTGGTCGGCAGCATCGGCGTTTTTCGACAGGGAAATATACATAGGCTGACGGCAGAGTTGGGGTATTACATTGCGGAAGAATATTGGGGCAAGGGCATTATGACGGAAGCAGTAAGGCAAATTTGTCAATATGTTTTTGAAAAGAGTGATATTATCCGTATTTATGCAGAGCCCTTTGCCTACAATGTCGCTTCTTGTCGTGTGCTTGAAAAGGCAGGATTCCGGTATGAGGGTACATTACGAAATAATGCTGTGAAGAATGGCAAAATTATTGATATGAAGATGTATTCTTTGCTGAAAGCAGAAATATAGCATTGCATTGATTAACGTTGCTAATGAGAAATCTATAAAAATAGAGAAGCCCTGCCAGTCTGTCAAGGGCGGCAACAGCCGTTTATTTACCTTTGACAGACGGTGGGGATTTTTCTATTTTGAGGAAGATTCATTTTCCCTAATATATATGTCGCCTTGGAAAATATCAATTATCATTCTTGCACCTAAGCGAAAACCATCAATAAACATTTCTGAAAAGTCATAGGAGATAAGGTCAAATTGTTCATCCATGATTTCGATAAATCTTTTATCCAAAGGTGGATTTAATTTGCTTAAAGTTTCAATGAAATCATCATAATGTCGGTAATGCTCTTGGTAGATTTTCCGGTATTCTTCACTTTTTGGGGAATATTGTTCTTCCGGAAAAATCTTGCCCTCATAAAGTGCGGATAATATACTTTTCATAAATACTTCTCCCTTTGCTAAAAGTATTTGACACTCAGTAAATGTCAATTCTTTTATAATTTAGCATATATATAGAAAAAAATGACATTCACCAGATGTCAATAGGAGAAAATTTTTGTGAGATTGGTTTACCGCACATGAAAAATGCCGACTGTTTACATCATAAGTGGCGAAACAATTACTCATCGTTAATGTGTTTTAGCATATATTCTGCAAATCTTATAGCATCTGCTTGCGTTATTGACATAGTGTTTCCGGTTTTATATTCTTCTAATGCAGAGAGAACCATTTTCTTATATTGAGGATCGGAAAGATAGTACAGTGCCCACTCTCCGCCTTCTTGTTTGGATAAAATCAATCTCTCTTTTTTATAAGCTAATACTCTGCACAAATTAAGAATCATATACATTGTATCATCAATAATTTCTTCTTTTGCATTTTTGACATCTAGCCATATGCTATCCATATAGGCTTCGCTGCTGACTTCTGAAAAAACGGATTTTATTTCTTTTCCGTAGAGCGTTTTCCCCCGATGATATATAATTGTAAAATGCGCAGCAAGATCTTTATCCGTACCATTCATTTTTTCGATATAATCTTCCGGATTTGATAAATACCAATTCAAATGTGCCACAGAAAAATGTAATTCAAAGGGTGTCGGATATACAAATGGTTTGCACACAGCTTCTTTGACAATGCTAAGTTCAATCCCCTTTGAAGGTGCTTTGTTATTTAATGCAACAACCATGTCCATGTATCGTCGTTTTGTTTCTCTTGAAACATCATTTTTTACAACAACCAGTAAATCAATATCGCTTTTCTTTTCATTATAACATCCCATTGCCAAAGAGCCATGAAGATAGATTCCAATAAGGTTATCATATAAAATGTTTTTACTGTTCAGTATGAAATCATCTAATAATTCTTCTAATTCAGACATCTATATTTCTCCATATTACTTCTGCTTTTTTGCTTTTATTGGCAAATAATAGTCCATCTGCTCGTATCCCATTATTTTCTTCGCAAGCGGTGATGTAATTATATTTCCTAATTCCGTACGTGATGTGTCATGTTCAAATCCGTTTTCGCTTAGAAACTTATCCATTTCTGTGTTCAGAAGTTTCTTATCTGTTTTCTGATCTATGTCGGTTGCTACAGCATAAAGACCTCCTTTAAAATCTGTTATTTTAAATTCCTTTGGAACATTCAGTCCATCTTCATACATATATAACCAAACAAAGCCTTCTCCTGCCCAATATAAAAAATCTTTTGGAAACAGACTGCGTTTTTGAGAAGATAACCATTTTTCAAAAATATTAAAATTTTCCTCTCCGAACATACCTATTCCAGACGAAACCATTTTGCAGGCCGGCATTTCATAAATTCTTACACTTTGCATTGTTTTCCTCCGATTTTCAATTTATTAAATTGGCTAACATCATTATTTTATCAAAAGTATCTGAGCGATTCCACTGATTTTACTTAATTTTTCTTCTGGTTTTACATAATAGATTTAGAAATAGTGTTGAAAGGGAACGACAAGTGCGTTAGGATTGAAATCAAAGAAGATAGCGAATACAGTTGCGGAAGAATTGGAAGTTGATATCGGAGATGTATCAGTTGCGATTGAAGAAATAAATCGCAATGATTGGGGTGAACAGGTATACAAAAAAGAAATTAAGGATAAGCCCAATATATATGTCAGGCCGAATTATGAATATAAATAAAAAATTGAGGCTATCACTTAGCAAAGGATTATAAAATGGTTAGGAGGAAATCAAATGGAATTGGTTATGCAGCCTACTTCTGAGACCTGTGGTCAGGCATGTATTGCAATGATTACAGGGAAAGAGATAGGGGAAGTTATAAAAGATATGAAAACAAGCGGACCAACAAGTATAGGACAGTTGATTGAGATATTGGACTTTTATATATGATGGTAAATATTATGATCCTGAATTTGGATTGATTGACGGGGAATACACCTATGGAAAAATAACATCATTTTTGGGAATATATCAATAAGAAATGAAAAGGGAAAATATTATGACCATATAGTACAGAAAATTGACGGAAGAGGATTTGAATATTTTTATTGAAATGAGAATACGCCAGCTGCGTGAGGAGGGGGCGACAGAAGAGATAGATTTGAAGCCCGCTTTGCTTGATTATTACCGGCGGCATATGGCGGACGGTACTTTTGTTTCCTGGCTGGCTGTCGATGGAGAGAAAATTGTGGGGACAAGCGGCATGTCGTTTGTGGAAAAACCGCCGTATTTTAGTTGTCCCAATGGAAAAATCGGCCTTCTTTCCAGTATGTATACTTCTGACGAATACCGCAGACAGGGCATTGCAAAAACTTTGTTGACGCGAGTGGTAGAGGAGGCAAGGGAGTTTGGCTGCGGCTGTGTACAGATTACTGCTTCGGATATGGGAGTGCTGTTGTATACGGATTTCGGATTTGTGAAGAACGGGAATTTTATGCAGTATAAGTTTTGAAAGGGGAAAACGGAGTGGATATTTCCTTATATTATCAGGAACAAGGCGAAGGGGAACCGCTTTTTCTTTTGCATGGAAATGGGGAGGACGGTACTTATTTTGCGAACCAGATATCCTTTTTCTCAGACAGATACAGAGTGATTGCGGTAGATACGAGAGGACATGGAAAATCTCCTCGGGGGACAGGCCCATTTATCATGGAGCTGTTTGCCGGAAAGTCAGAAGAAGCAAAATCCCATATGGAAATTTTAGGGCTGATGGTGAACGAACCGAACATAAGGCCCGAAGAATTATGTGCAATTCAGGCGCCGACGCTCGTGATCGCGGGGACGAAGGATATGATTAAAACAGCGCATACGGAATTAATCGCGGATCATATACCGAATGCAAAGCTTTCCGTGATTCCGGGAGATCATTTTATCGCCAATAAAAATCCGAAAGATTTTAACAGGGAGGTGGAGAATTTTCTGCTTCATAGATAGCTTGGCTGATGCGGTTACTTCTTACATACCATATCCAGACAATAATAAAAGATATGGACTGTGCTATAGCGATTCTTACAACCATAAATGTATCTGCACCATTGTCTGATACAACGTGAAGCATATTGACAATCACATTGTTGATAAAATGGTGTCCCATCGCCATATATAAGCTGTTAGTCAGTTTGGTCATAAGCGCAAACTTGAAACCTACCAGGGCGGAGGTTGTGGTCAACAGTATTGCGTTTGCGATGAAACCGTTGCGGCTTAAACTTTCGTCATAATAACTTCTGACAGGGGCAACGATATGCCACAGTCCGAACAGGGAAGATCCGATGACAGCGGACAGAAAAAAGGAGTATCTTTTTTCCAGCAGTTTTTGGAAGAGTCCTCTGAAAACGCCTTCTTCCATAATGATATTGATGATGTTTCCGGCAATACAGATGAGAAAGAAAAGAAAACCGGTCTGCATGCCGATGGTGCCGGTCACAGAGTATGCGCTTACGTATACGGAGAGAGCTTCGAATCTGCCCTGCATGATATGAATGAATATTTCTACCGAATATGCTGGCACAAATACGAATAAACCGAAAGCCATACCTTCTGACAAGCGGCGCAGGACGTTCTTTTTTACAAATCCGATTTCCGCCGGTTTTAACCGATAAACTTTCAGTGCGGCAAAAAGAATGACTATGCCAAGTAGTTTATGAATAAAGGCTTCGCCCCAAAAGGTTTCATCCGTGCGAAGCAGAAAATATTCCATAAAACGCAAAATAAAACACATAAGATACACAGAGATAACAGCAAGCATTATTCTTTTTCCTCTCTTTTTCTAATCAGCATATTGATTTCCCGCGCGTCCTGTCTCATGCTGATTAAATCCAACACGGCAGAAACAATATAAATAACGAATCCCATGGGAATGAGAAGCCAGGCCGGGGTGCTGGAAAACCAATCAAAAAGAAAACCGCATACAATTAACAGTATGATGATCGTGGCAATACTGAAAAAAGTTTCAACTAAATGCCATTTTATTTCCGATTTACGTATTAGCAGGAAGCCAAAATGTAAAATTGCATTTGCGCAAAAAACCTGAAAAACGGTTTGGAGACAAAGATATTCTGCCTGATAAAACAGCGCAATAACCGAGAGCAGTATCAGAGAAAGTCCCGTTGTTGCCAATACGTTTATTACAAATTTTTTCATGGCGTTTCCTCATTTCTTAATGCTTTTTTCACTTCATTTAAATACTTACGGCTGACGTAGACTTTTTCTCCGTTATTTAAAGTCGCTTCCATCCTGCTGTTAAGGAGCGGCCTGATATTTTTCATGACATTAATATTTAACAGACAGGACTTACTGATCTGGACAAACCCGAAATTTTGCAGTTTCTCTTTTAGCTGATAAAGCCGAAGGTCGATGTGATACACTTCTTTTTCCAGATAAGCAAAGGTTTTCTTGTCAACGCTTTCTATATAATAAATATCTGCGATATTTATCATCTGCTCCGTATCGTCAACGCTGCATTTGATCTGTGCGTCATAGGACTGCAAATAGTCAATGATTTGCGTTATTCTTTTGTCTTTTTGCGAGTATTTAATTGTTATCTCTATATCTTCACAGGATGAATCCTGTTCTGTTCTTATTTTCATTTTCCCATCCGTTTTAAAGTAATTATTTTCACGATTCATGAGCCGGCTGTGTGCGGGCATCGGGGGTTTTTATACAAGAATGATTGTATCATAATTTTTTCAACAACATGATTTTTTATGCCTGAAATACATTTTTCTGATACCAAGATACACAAATTTTTCTTGACATATGCGTAACTAGTTACTATAATAAAAACGTAACAAGTTACTAATAGAAGAGGAATTTGCCATGTTAACAGAACTGACTGCAAGATTTTCCGACACAACAGAAAACCAGAGAAAAGCTATTTTCAGCAGTTTATTTATTGCCGCAAACAAACTGCAGACTCTTTTTGATAATCATATTCCACAAGTATCATTAAAGCAGTTTATGTTGCTTTCTATCGTTCGGCAGTCTAAGAAGCCGTTGACCTTTACGCGGTTGGGAAACATATTAGGATGTTCCAGACAGAATATTAAAAAGCTGGCGGAGATTTTGGAAAAAAAAGGTTTTATCTCTATTCAACAAAGTCCTTTCGATACGAGAGCTATGTGTATTTGTCCGACAGAGAAGGTGGATGATTTTTTTGAAAACGATTTTTCAGAATATCAGGAAGAGTTAAAGTATCTTTTTGAAGTTTACACGGAGCAGGAAGTGGAACTGTTATTTATCCTTATGTCAAAACTGTACGCAGGGATTGAAAATTTAGAGAAGAAAATTGTCAATAAAAAAACGGCTGATAATGGATATCAAGTTTTAGAAAAAGGAGAGATGTAAGCAGATGAAAACCATTGTCATTTACAATTCAAAAACGGGATTTACAAAACGGTATGCGGAATGGATCGCAAAGGCGGCAGGGGCAGGTTGTCTGTCGTTATCAGAGGCAAAAAGGAAGGATTTGACAGGATATGATGCTATTGTTTTCGGAAGCTGGGCATGTGCGGGCAGTATTAAAGATGTTGATTGGTTTACAGAGAATATGGATCGTTGGAAGGGAAAAAAATTGATCGTATTTTGTGTCGGCGCAAGCCCGGTTACCCCGGACATTGAAAAATCACTTGCACAAAACTTTAATGCGCCAAAGTTAGAACGAGCCGATGTGTTTTACTGTCCGGGCGGACTCAGCTATGAAAAAATGTCCGCACCGTCAAGACTTATGATGCGGATGTTTGTCAAGATGATCAAAGCAAAAAAGAATAAATCCGCTACGGAGGAAGAAATGGCAAGGGTGATGTCCTCTTCCTATGATATCGCGGATAAAAAGTATATTGAACCGATTTTAAAGTGTTTACAATAATAATATTTCTCTTTTTTTAGATTTATGTACCCGTTTGATAATGAGGGAGAGATAGGAAAACATAAATGTTGGTAAATTCATAGATGTATGATAAAATTTACTTCAGAAAAGTATGTAGAAACGAATAAATCAAACCAAAAATATGTGCCATTAGAAGAATTGAGCAGAAGGAAATTTTAAAATGGATATGCGGATTTGCTAATGCTCAAGGAGGCAGTATTTATATTGGTGTAGATGATACGGGAAAAGTTGTCGGCGTGCAGAATGGTAAAAGGCTCTTGGAAGAAATACCGAATAAGATTCAAACAAATCTGGGATTTCTCGCAGATGTGAATTTGCTTTCAAAAAATAATTTGGAATATATTGAGATTATTGTAAGTCCCAGTAGTTATCCGGTTAGTTATAAAGGCGAATATCATTTTCGAAGTGGCAGTACGAAACAAGTATTGCGGGGTACGGCTTTAACGGAATTTATATCCTCAAAAATAGGTATAAGGTGGGAGGATTCTGTAATTGAAGGAGTAACTGTAGAAGATTTAGATAAAGAAAGCTTTGATATTTTTCGCCGGGAAGCAGTCCGAAGCAAACGTATGACGAAAGAAGATTTAAATATGAGCAACGCAGAACTTCTGGACAGTCTGGATTTGCTAAAAGATGGTAAACTTACCAGAGCTGCGGTGCTTCTTTTCCATCGGACACCACAAAAATGGATGTTTGGAACTTATACAAGAATCGGAAGATTTGGAAAAGGTTCTGATTTGCAGTATCAGGATGAAGTAATAGGATCGTTATTTATGCAAGCCGAGCGTGTAGTTGAATTGATTTATTTGAAATATTTAAAAGCCCCTATCACTTATGACAATTTAACAAGAGTAGAAACTTATCCTTTTCCAAAAGAAGCAGTGCGGGAGGCTCTTTATAATGCACTTGTACATTCCCGTTGGAGTGCCGGAATACCTATACAAGTCCGTATTGAAGACGATGCAATGTATATCAGTAATGAATGCGTATTCCCCTCCGATTGGACAATGGAGTCTCTGTTACAAAGGCATCAATCCCGACCATATAATCCCAAAATTGCAAGGGCGTTTTTCAGAGCCGGCTATATTGAAAGCTGGGGGCGAGGAATTCAGAAAATTTTTGAAGTGTGTAACGAATACGGAGCTTTACAACCGGAATATGTGGTACATTCAGAGGATATTATGATAAAGTTAGCTGCCATTTCAATATCCGATAAACAATTTTTAAAGCTGGATTCTAAAGCTGAGAATACAGCTTTGAAAATGAAAATAGTGGAATATTTGCAAAAGCAACCGGCAGCAACTCAAAAGGAATTACAGGAAGCTTTAAATGAAACGAGGACACATATACAAAAAATTGTTAAAGAATTGGTAGGTGAGGGGAAAATAGAACGTAAAGGCGGAAAACGATTTGGATATTGGGAAGTAAAAAAATAGAATTTCTCCAAAGCTGTTCTAAAGCTCTATTTCAGCTTTGGCAATGCTTTATTCAAGTTGCAGGTTCTGTAATTTTTTGTCACAAAACCCTTAATCTTTGTTATAATCTAACTAGTTTCATGCAGGGATATTCAGTACGCAGACAAAAAGAGGGCGTCCCGTTGCGGATGTTTGGGAATGGAGAATGATATGCAGGGCTTTATACGGATTTCAAAGTACGCGGGAATGCGAAACGATTTAGCGCAGGCAGGGGGCGGCAATACCTCCGTCAAGCTGGACGATCAGGTAATGCTTGTCAAAAGCTCCGGTTTCCAGCTGGCAGATGTGGGGGAAGAGACGGGCTATTCCAAGGTAGATTACCGCCTGATTGTGAATTATTTTGAGAAGAACATCAAAGCCGACGGGCAGTCCATGCGGGAAGAGAAGCCGGGAGCGGCGGATGTGTTTTCGGAAGAGGACGGAAAGAGGCTTTTGCAGGAGGCCCAGATTGCGGGAGGCCGCGCTTCCATAGAGACGTTTCTCCATGCCATTACAGGGAAATACACGTTGCATTCCCATCCGACGCTTGTCAATGTTTTGACAGCAAGGAAGGACGGCGAAGCGATTTTGCAGCAGCTTTTTCCGAAAGCGATTTTTGTGCCTTATCGGAAGCCCGGCGCGGCGCTTGCGGAAGCCTATTATAGACGGTATTGTGAGCGGCAGGCAAAAGGGGCGGACGGCTCGGTGATTTTTCTGGCGAGCCACGGTCTGGTGGTAAGCGGCGATTCGGCGGATCAGGTGATTGACTGTACGGAGGAGATATTGCGAAAAATTGCGTTCTATTTGGAGCTTCCCTATGAGGCGTATCCCAATGCGACAAAGCTGTGGAATGCATTTGCAAAAATCCCGGGGCTGAATGATAAAATTGTATATCTTTCCGAGAACCGTTTCCTGTCCCGTGACGGTGCGACGGCAGCCGTTTTAAGTGAGGAAAAGTGGAATCATGCGTTCTGTCCCGACTGTGTGGTTTACGGATCGAAAAAGCCGGTATTTTTGCCCGATGATTTTTGCGAGGCGGATATTACCGCTTTTATAGAAAAAAACGGGATTCCTGCGATGGCCTGCTATAAGGAACGTTTTTATATTCTGGCAGAGAGCGTAAAGAAGGCGCAGGAAATCGAGAATGTGATGAGTTTTGCGGCGCAGGTGCAGGCGGCCAATATGTCCCATGAGACGAATCATCTGGATGAAGGGCAGCAGGATGCCCTTTTGAATTGGGACGCTGAGAAATACCGCAGACAGTTATAAGAGAGGAATCCTATGGATAAAGATTTAGTTCCTTTTTGGGAGAAATCCTATCAGGAAGATGATACGATTGCATTTTCTGATCAGCCCAATACAACCATTACGGAATTTGAACATTTACTTCACATGCAATCAAAGGTATTAGAGGCAGGGTGCGGGGAAGGCCAAAATGCGGTGTATTTGGCTCAGAAAGGATATCAAGTTGATGCTTTTGATTTGTCTGAACATGGGATTGCAAAGTTAAAGCGCAGATGTGAACAATCTAATGCGCAGGTAAATGCATTTGTAGCAGATTTGACTACATATCAATTTAAGCAGTATTATGATATGATTCTTTGCTTCGGAACATTGCATTTTGTAGATAAAGACGGCTGGAAGAGGTTTATTAGCAATGCAAAAGAATACACCAATATAGATAATATGAAGTGACCC
>DKUR01000078.1 GCA_002490775.1 Lachnospiraceae bacterium UBA7199
GACATTATCACAAGTTAATAACAGAAGAATTAAGTGGGAATTGGCACAGGAGGAAAAGTTTAGTATAATGATAAAGAACTTGTAATTTATTGGTGATGTATGAGTAAGGTTCAGGAAAGGAAAAAGATGCTTTATATTAAAAATGGTACGGTAATAGATCCGGTGGAGGATAAGCTTTATCGGGCAGATCTACAGATTGAGGATGGAAAGGTGACTGGGATTTTTCCGGCTTCAGAGAAGGAAGGGGCAGGACAGCAGCCGGGCGAAGGGGTAGATCGTAATGACAAACAGGATATGAATGACCAGATAATTGATGCCAAGGGACTTATGATCGCACCGGGGCTGGCAGATACCCATGTGCATTTCAGGGATCCCGGGTTTACCTATAAAGAAGATATTGATACCGGGGCTGGGGCGGCGGCAAAGGGAGGCTTTACGCAGATTGTGCTTATGGCAAATACCAAGCCTGTTGTAGATAACAAAGAAACCCTTTCTTATATTCTTGAAAAAGGGAAAAAAACCGGAATCCATATCAATAGCTGCGCAAACGTGACCATCCAGATGGAGGGGAAAGAGCTGGCTCCTATGGAAGAACTGGCTGGGGCTGGGGCGGCAGGCTTTACAGATGACGGGATTCCCCTGATGAATGAGACAATCGTAAAAGAGGCAATGGAATGGGCAAAAAAGCTGAACAAACCAATCAGCTTTCATGAAGAAAACCCTGCGTTAATTACCAATAATGGAGTTAATGCAGGAAAGGCGGCAGAATTTTATCATTTGAAAGGTTCCCCCAGGGAAGCGGAAATCAGTCTGGTCAAAAGAGATCTGGAACTGGCACTGCTTACAGGTGCAGAGGTGGTTATCCAGCACATCAGTGCAAGAGAGTCCGTTGAACTGCTGCGGCAGGCCAAGGCGAAAGGCGCCCATGTGCATGGAGAAGCAACACCCCATCATTTTACATTGACGCAGGAGGCAGTGATTCAAAAGGGAACAATGGCAAAAATGAATCCGCCCCTTAGGGAAGAAGAGGACAGGCTTGCAATCATAGAGGGCCTGCAGGATGGAACCATTGATCTGATCGCTACGGACCATGCGCCACACAGCCGGGAAGAAAAAGAAAAACCGATTACGGAAGCACCAAGCGGAATTATAGGCTTGGAAACAGCGCTTTCCTTAGGCATCAGGGAGCTGGTTCAAAAAGGCTATCTGACATATCCAAAGCTGATTCATAGAATGAGCAGTGCGCCATGCAGGCTGTATGGATTAGAGGGAGGAAGGATAGCCCTTGGACAAAGCGCCGATCTGGTTTTGTTTCATCCAGAGGAAGTCTGGAATGTTTCCAGCTTTGTTTCTAAATCATCCAACTCTCCTTTTATAGGGGAAGACCTTCCGGGAGTGGTTTACTATACCATATGCGGAGGAAAAATTGTATACCGGAATTTATCAAGGAAAGGATAAGTAAATGAGTGGAAAAAGTAAGGAAAAAGGGCTGATTTTATCCCAAAAGATGATTGCACCTGATATTTATGATATGTGGATTTCTGTAAGTTTGGCAAAGGAAGTGCTGCCTGGACAATTTGTAGGCGTGTATACGAATAATGCGTCCATGCTGCTGCCGCGTCCTATTAGTATTTGTGAGGTGGACGATAAGAAAGAGGCGCTTCGGCTTGTATACCGCATTGCAGGGGAAGGGACGAAAGAATTTGCAGCATGGCAGCCGGGACAGGAAGTATTTTTGCTGGGCGTTTTAGGAAATGGGTTTCCTGTGAAAGAGGCAATTGGCAGAAAGACCGTTCTTATGGGAGGCGGAATCGGGATTCCTCCTATGCTTCAGCTTGCGAAAGTGCTTTCCGAAGCTGGGGAGAATGTGACAATTGTGTCAGGGTATAGGGATGTACAGCTTTTTTTGAAGGAAGATCTGGAAAAATATGGGAAGCTGTATATTGCTACGGAAGACGGCAGCGCAGGGATAAAGGGAAATGTTTTAACGGTCATGGAAAAAGAGCAGATAAATGCAGATGTGATTATGGCCTGTGGACCAATGCCTATGCTTCGGGCGGTTAAAAATTATGGGCAGACACACCAGATAGCGGCGTATATTTCTTTAGAGGAGAGGATGGCCTGTGGTGTGGGAGCCTGTCTTGGGTGCGTATGTAAAACCACCCATAAGGATGCCCATTCCCACGTGAATAATGCTAGAATTTGTACGGATGGTCCGGTATTTGATGCCAGGGAGGTAGAGATCTGATGAATACAAAAGTAACGATTGCTGGTGTGGAATTTAAAAACCCTGTTATGACTGCTTCAGGAACCTTCGGTTCCGGCATGGAGTATGGTGACTTTGTAGATTTAAATAAATTGGGGGCAGTGGTGACAAAAGGAGTTGCCAATGTGCCCTGGCCGGGCAATCCGGTGCCCCGTGTGGCGGAAGTTTATGGGGGAATGCTCAATGCCATCGGATTGCAGAATCCCGGCATTGATGTATTTATTGAAAGAGATATTCCTTTTCTAAAGAAGTATGACACAAAAATTATTGTAAATGTGTGTGGAAAAAGTGTAAAGGATTATCTTGAAGTGGTGGAACGATTAGGGGATGAAGATGTGGATATGTTAGAGATCAATGTGTCCTGCCCCAATGTAAAAGAAGGGGCTATTGCCTTTGGACAGAAGGCAGACAGCCTTTATGATATTACGTCCCAAATTAAGAAAAAGGCAAAGCAGCCGGTAATTATGAAATTAAGCCCTAACGTGACAGATATTGGAGAGATGGCAAAGGCGGCAGAAGCGGCAGGCGCAGATGCGGTATCGCTGATCAATACAATAACCGGTATGAAGATTGATATTCACCGCAGGACTTTTGTGCTTGCCAACAAAACCGGAGGGCTTTCCGGGCCGGCAGTAAAGCCGGTGGCAGTGCGGATGGTATATCAGGCTTCCCATGCAGTTAAAATCCCGGTGATTGGCATGGGCGGGATAGCTACACCCGAAGATGCAGTTGAATTTCTGCTTGCCGGTGCCAGTGCCATAGCGGTGGGAGCTATGAATTTTGTAAATCCCTATGCCACAGTAGAAATCATAGAAGGAATTGAAAGATACATGAAAAAATACGGAGTCTGGGACATTCAGGAGCTGATAGGCGGCGTAAGAGAATAGATGGCAGGCATACTTTACCTCCCTTGGTCATACATTTACAGTAAGTAGACTTGTAGGGAGGTATTTTTTTGGAATTAATCAAACGAAATATACATATGGACTGCGTCAAATGTAAGGCCCAGACACAGATGACTCTAGAGGATGATGTGATTATTTCCGATTCCAGGCCGGATGCAGCTAAGCTGATCATGGATAGAGGAAACGTAATAATTGAGGAGTTAAAAATAACAGACGATCACGTTAATGTAAAGGGAAAGCTTGCATTTAATGTGCTTTATCTGGCAGAAAAAGGTTCATCAGATACAGGCAGAAGCGACGTAGCAAATATGGAAGGGAGTATTCCCTTTGATGAAATGGTATTTATGGAAGGAATTAAGGGTGGAGATACGGTTAATGCCAGTTGGGAATTGGAGGATTTAAGTATTAATCTGATCAATTCCAGAAAAATGAGCGTACAGTCAATGATTTCCATTTACCTTGTCTGCGGGGAAATCTGTGATGAAGAGACAGCGGTGGATCTTTACAGTCAGGAGCCAGTGGAATTTAGGAAAAAAACGTTGAATATTGCGTCTATGTCCATTAAGAAAAAAGATATTTTCAGGATAAAGGAGGAAGTAGAGGTTCCTGGAAGCTTTCCCAATATTTTTGCTATGATCTGGTCGGAAATTATTCCGGAAGCCGTGGAATTTAAGGTACTGGAGGACAAAATTGCAATTCAGGGTGAACTGCGAGCCTTTTTCCTGTACAAAGGCGAAGGCGACGAGGAGGAGATCTGCCATTATGAGACGACGCTTCCTTTTGCCGGAAGCCTGGATTGCCCCGGAGCCAGGGAAGGAATGATACCGGAAATCAGTTTTACTGGCGAAAACCGTGAAGTGGAAGTAAGACCGGATTTTGACGGAGAAGAAAGAGTGATTACTTTTGAGCAGTGTCTTGATCTGGATATCTGCATCTATGCAGAGGAGGAAATTGATATCCTTTCCGATGTTTATGGGGTGGTAAAAGAAGTGTCCGTGGTGGAAAAAAATGCGGAATTCCGCAGGCTGATTGCAAGAAGCAGCGGCAAGACAAAGCTGGCAGGCCATTTTTCCTGTGAGGAGGAAAAGGCGGTGCTGCATAAGATCCTTCACACAGCGAGTAAATTGCAGGTGACAGGGAAAAAAGCAGTGGAAAGCGGAATAGAGATTTCTGGTGTAGTCAGCCTGCAGGTTTTATACGAATGCAGCACAGAGGAAAACCGGTATGGTGTGATCAAAGGAACATTACCATTCCAGTATGTACTGGAAGCAGAAGGCATTGATGAAAGCTGTATTTATCCTGTGCAGGCATTTCTAGATCAAATGACGGTGACAATTATTGATAATGGAGAAGTGGATGTTAAATGTGTCCTTTACTTCAGGGGCAATGTATACCGCAGTTGGCAGGAGAAAATCGTTGAGCAGATCGTAGTCACAGAGCCTGATATGGAAAAAATGGCAGCGCTTCCCGGAATTGCCATTTATATGGTTAGGGAAGGCGAAAGTCTCTGGGATATTGGAAAACGATATTATGTGCCGGTATCGGTAATTAAGAAATGTAATGATCTGACTTCTGATGAGGTAAAGGCGGGAGATAAGATTTTAATTGTAAAAAATGTTTAAAAACAGCAAGAACAAGGGGGTGCCGAAAAGGCACCCCCTGTTAGATTTGGTTTTACAGTGCAATTATGTTATAATGACTTATTCTTCGATGTTCTGTGCTTTCTGTGCTTTTGCAGCCATGTCGTCAAATCCCTTCATAACAGCGTCATAGGTCTTTTGTGATATGTCAGGAAGCTGGCCGCCCCACTGTTTTTCAGCCTGAGCAAATCCTTTCTTGAATGCGGAACGCATATCTTCAATCTTATCGGGATCTCCGCCTGTTAAAGCTGTAGCAAAATCTAAGATACGCTGTGAGGTCTTTGAAACACCCCAGTATCCGTCGTCAGCAATATCTGCCTGAGCCTGCAGTTTGGTAGCAGGATCTACGGTAAATTTTCCACTTGACAGCACGCTCCAAATATCATTTGCTTTGCCATAGGTCTCGCCCTGTTTGGTCAGCATTTTTTCTACAATGCTCTGTAACTGTGCGGTTCTGTTTTCCGCATCTGCTTTCAATTTAGCAACCAGATTAGCATCAGTCTTGTAAGTTTTTTTGGGAGTTTTATCAGCCACTTTTGAAGGCTCATAAACTACGCCGGTATCATTAGCAGATGTGTTCGCCTTATTGGATTCGGATGCTGCCGCGGTTTTTGCTTCGGTGTCTTTAGGCTGTGTAGCATAAGTACTATACACATCACTTGCACCTGTAACTCCATTTACACTCATAAATTTACCCTCCTTGGTCATTTTGATATAGTAAGTATCGGCATTTCAAGTAGAAAAATTTAGCATTTTTATGGAAAATACGTGTGTATGTTATGAAATGAACTAAATTTGTTATTAAATGCCATGCCTCCTCTATCTACTTTGAATATAGCACAATATGGGGCGGGACGCAAGCCTTGAAAGTCAGCTTTCACGGAAATCAATTTTCTGCCGTTTTGCTAAATTGTGTGTTTCATAATTAATCATAAAAATACTAAATAGTAAAATAAAAATCCCCATAATTGCATTTATAAAGAAATCCTTCTGCGACATTTCCCAGATTTTATCACCTAAGATCATTTCTCTGATGCTTGCATACATATTATTTGCCACATGAATGATAACTCCAATATATACGTTATTTGTAAGCACTGCAAAATACCCAATTAACAGCCCCAGACACAATGCTGAAAAAAACTGTGGCAAATTGTAATGTGCTAATGCAAATAAGAATGCAGATATTGTAATAGCATAAACATTCCCATGTTTTTTTTGAGCAACAGTAAATATAATTCCACGAGATAGAATTTCTTCTGAAATGGGCGCCCACAGAATAGCATAAGTGAAAATTGCAGGCGAATAGTAATACTTTTGAATATTTCTTACATAATCCATTTGTGGCAGCATTGTCATGCCAATTTGCGGAAATAAGAGAAAAATTAATCTATGGGCCAAACAAATCCCGATTCCTGCAAGTATTGCATATAAACAAATTCGTATATTTTTCTTTGATAAAATATTTTTAGGAGAAAAGCAATATAAATATTTTCGAAATGCAAAAATACATAAAATATTACTAAATACTTGTAAGTAATCCGAAACAATCATTTTGCTTTTAATATCAGCCGCTGGAATAAGCATTGAAAAACTTCTTAATATAATCGAAATTCCCTGATGCAGCAGCCAAATTATCAGCTCCATATTTCACCTCTAATTGTCAAATAATATAGAACGCCTTTGTTTTGTGATGATTTAATTATAACAAAGTTTTTTGACACTGAAAAGAAAAATGATGCAAAAATGATGCAAAAAAGATACAATAATGATGCATGGGGCATATAAAATAGCAGTGTAAAATACGGTTATGAGAAATGGAAAAAGAAGAAGTTATGAATTTACAAAAGAAGAAAAGAAATAAGATATGGCTGGCTGTTTTTTTGTCTGCTTCGTGTTTTTACATGGAGGTTGTTTTCAAGCTGTCAGTGGAAACACTGCACACTGGAAGTTCATTTGTATTTCTGGCTCTATTTTCCCTCTGTGGGGGGATGGTTGTTTCAGGTATTGTTTCGCTGCTGCCGAAAAGAGCAGTGCAGATTCTGATACCACTCTATCTGGGGCTGTTATTCCTCATTTTCACTGTGGAATTTCTGGTATATAGACAGTTTAAGGTGGCATATGACTTAAAGACCATATTGAATGCTGCAACTGACGCACTGGGGGGATTTGGCGCTGATATCAGGCGGTTGATTTTCTGCTTTGATGGAATCAGTCATATTGCGCTTCTTTTGCTGCCCTTAATCTTATGGTTTGTATTAAGAGAAAAAATAACAGGGCAGTTACCTAAAAAGGGCATTTGGCGGAGGCGCACAAGACGGACTGCTTATTTTTCGCTGGCACATTTAACAATGGGAGCTGTCTGCTATGGGGCGGCTTTGTTCCTTATTTTGTGCTGCGGTCTGCATAAGGATATTTATACAAATCAATACAGTTTTGAGTCAGCAGTAATGCAGTTTGGGTTGGGTGAGGGATTGTGTCTGGATATCCGGAATCTTGCTTTCTCCAAAACCTCTGCCCATGTCTTTGAAAGCATGGAAATGGAATTCGCGCAGGACACAGCAGGCGCATCTTTAGAAGACACCCTTGTAAGCAGTAAGGAGGAAATTGTATCCGATGGTAAGACTGTTGTACAGGCAAAGGAGGCAGCCAGCGCTCATGAGGCAGTCATACGAAAGGAGGGGACTTCCGCCCAAAGTGGGGAAATTGTGCAGGAGGATGAATTGGTAACGCCGGTTGTATACGGGCAGAGTGTGGCTTCTGTGGATTTTGCTGCCCTTGCTGATGCAGGCGGAAACTATGCTGATATTGATGCTTATGTTTCTACGCTTACACCCTCAAGCCAAAATGCCTATACAGGCTCTTTTGCGGGGAAAAATCTGATTTTGATCTGTGCGGAAGCATTTTCCGGTTTTCTCATTGATCCGGAACTCACACCCACACTTTACAGGCTTTCCACAAATGGAATTAACTTTAACGATTATTACCAGCAGTCGATTGCCGGAACAACCGGAGGTGAATATCAGCTTTTATTTGGTTTGATTCCCACTTCCGGCGGAAGCTCTATTAAGGAGATTACGCAGAATGGAACGCACACCAATATAGGCGCGCTTTTAAATGAGCAGGGATATTTCGGCATGGCTTTCCACAACAGCGACTATACTTATTACGACCGGCACCAAACCCATACAAAACTGGGCTACAGTGGGGGATATATGGGAGTGGGAAATGGTCTTGAGGAGCTGATCAGTCCTGTATGGCCGGCAAGCGATTTAGAATTGTTCCAGGAAACTTTGCCTATGTACATTGACAAACAGCCTTTTAATGTTTATTACATGACGGTAAGCGGCCATAGTGTATATACTTTTGGCAACAACGCCATGTCAAGGGAAAATAAGGATGCCGTAGACGCATGGTGCGCGAAGGAAAATCTTTCCTATACGGAGCCTGTACGTGCTTATATAGCGGCGAACCTTGAACTTGAAAAGGCAGTGAATTATCTTGTGGAAACCCTTGAAGAAAAAGGGATTGCAGATGATACGGTCATCTGCATTGCACCGGACCATTTTCCCTATGGGCTGGATTCGGACGCCTCTCTGGGAAATATGCCGTATTTATCGGAATTATATGGTTATCCAGTGAACACCTATGAGGAGCGGGACAGAAGCCGTGCGATTATTTGGTGTGGGGCACTTGAAGATAAGGAGCCGATTATTGTGGATACGCCCACCTCTTCCGTAGATATACTTCCCACATTGTGCAATCTTTTTGGCGTGGAATGGGATTCCAGGCTTTATGTGGGGAGGGATGTGCTCTCAGATGCCCTCCCCCTTGTTTTCTTTGGAAATTACGACTGGAAGACTGACTTAGGGCATTATAGTTCAACCAGCAATATTTTTACGCCGACAGACGAAAATGCCCTCATTCCGGAAGATTATGTAAAGCAGATATCCAGCATGGTGAGAAATAGAATGACATTTTCCAAGTCTGTGCTCAGCTGTGATTATTATACCCATGTTTATGATGCGGCATTAATGTCGGAATGACGGGAGTGTTGTCTTAGATTTCTGTTACGGGTTTTATTGCTGCAAAGGGGACATAGTATTCATTTTGTTTTCATTATCATACGGTCTGTTTTTTATCTTTGAATCGCTCATATTCTGTGATTAGTTCTTGAAACTCTGATGAGTTTTGCAACAGGGGTTCTTTTTCCATTGCAGAGAGGATTACAGGAATCATTTGTTCTGGATGAGCCGCTTGCGCAGGTATGCGATTAAATAATAAGGTTTTATCCATACTCCATGGTTCGCGCATTGCCGCAAGCATTTCTCTCAAAATGGAAATACATTTATCGGCATCCTTTTGTGCAAAGGCGATTTCCAATGGTGCAGTGAATGCGTTATACTTCCACATTTCAAAAAGTGTGACCATCTGTACCGATTTATCTGCTATCTTTTTTGCAGTGGGAAGTTCGCCGCATTCTAACTCAATATTCATCATTTTGTATAGCAGCAGCTGAACCTTATTGAGAGATAGGTGTAATTCTCTCTGCAAATCCTCTGCCGCTTTCTCTGATTTGCCCTGATGTTTATCAATTTCAACTTGCAGCCAAAACTTATCAGCCATGCTGCCGACAATATCGTTTCTGTCAGGCATTAAGTCTAGTGTTTCCTGGGCTTTTTCATATTCTCCACTGCGAAGATATCTGCTTGCCAACATAAAATTTGCGCTGTTGCTTATTTTTATGTCTGTGCTCCCGGAAAGTCGATGATACCATTCAAGGATCTGCTCCTCATAGGGGCGCATTTCATCTACAGTCAAGTCGGACATGGAAAGAAGTCCATCCAGTTGGAGTGTAAGAACATGCATGAGACTCTCATTGTGAGGATACTCGTGGAACTTTTGCCTTACTGCTGCAAACCCTTCTTTGAGTCCTTTATCTCCAACAATCTTTCCAACTTCCTTGCAGAGCAAACTAATTTCTTGATGTGTTATATCTTCGTGAAAACAAAAAAGAGTGTTTAAGTCAATTTTTAACAATCGGGCTAACGGAGCCAAAAGCGAAATATCTGGACTGGTGGTTCCTTTTTCCCATTTACTGACTGCCGGAATAGACACATTGAGATATTCTGCAACTTGTTCCTGCGTGAGTCCTAATTCTTTTCTTTTTTCCTGTATAACTAAATTCATAGGCATAATAGAAGCCTCCTTATTGAGAATGGCACAAAAGCTTTTGCTGACTTTATTATACTTGTGTATTTCCAAAAAACAATTGAACAGTTGTTAACTGAGAAATAATTTTTTTAACTATAAGTTAATATTAGGAGCAGGGCGTTTGCGTCTTTGTCTCTAATTCAGTGTTACAGTTTGCCTTATGCGTAAATTAGTCCGGTATTTACGCAGAATAAAAGAAAAAAGACAATGCGCCACAGGCATTGACAGAGAAGCGTTCCATGTATTAAAATAAGTACAATCTCATGTATAATGTATACAAAAGAATTAGGAGGATATCTAATGGTTCCTATTACAAGAAAAGCTTATGCCAAGATAAATCTGGGGCTGGATGTGCTTCGGAAACGTCCGGACGGATACCATGAAATGAAAATGATCATGCAGACGGTAGGAATTTATGATGCTTTGACCTTTCAAAAAAGCGGCAGCAGAGCTAAGGAGCCGGAAATATCCATTTTTCTTGACAATGCAGAGCTGTCAGCGGATAAAAACAATTTGATTTACAAGGCCGCCAGGCTTATTATGCAGACTTACGGTATTGAAGAAGGGGTGGAAATTACCCTCAATAAGAATATCCCTATTGCGGCAGGTATGGCAGGGGGAAGTGCTGATGCGGCAGCAGTATTTCATGGATTAAATGAGTTGTTTGAGCTTTCCATGAGTCTTGACGAGATGAAAAGACTGGGAGTGAAAATTGGTGCGGATGTACCTTATTGTATTGTTGGAGAGACAGCACTTGCAGAAGGAATCGGAGAAATATTGACACCGCTTCCTGCTCCGCCTGAGGCAGTTTTATTGGTTGCAAAGCCGGATATTAATGTTTCTACCAAATTTGTATTTGAAAATCTCCATGTGGATCAGTTGAAATCTCATCCTGACATTGATGGAATGGCCCGGGCGCTTGAGCAGGGTGATTTGAAAGGGATCACGGACAGAATGGGGAATGTACTGGAAACAGTAACGATAAAGGAATATCCTATTATTCACAGTATGAAAGAGGAAATGATAAAAGGCGGGGCGGAAAATGCACTTATGAGCGGCAGCGGACCTACAGTGTTTGGGATTTTTAAGGAGAGAGAGGCGGCTGAGGAATGTTATGAGGCATTGAAGCAGCAGGCATTTGCAAAGCAGATTTTTATTACGGAGTTTGTATAGCAGCAGATAGCAGAAAGGGGAGGTGCTGGTATGGGAGAACAATTTCAGATCGATATGAATGATTTTTTACCCCTTCGTGATGTGGTATTCAACACTCTTCGAAAAGCAATTCTTACAGGGCAGCTAAAGCCTGGAGAACGGTTGATGGAGGTTCATCTTGCCAATCAGCTTGGAGTTAGCAGGACGCCCATCAGGGAGGCCATCAGGAAGCTGGAATTGGAGGGACTGGTTATTATGGTGCCCAGACGGGGGGCGGAGGTGGCCAGAATTACCGAAAAGAGTTTAAGAGACGTGTTAGAGGTGCGCCGCGCACTGGATGCTTTAAGTGTAGAGCTTGCCTGTGAAAGAATTACGAAGTCAGATATAGAAAGACTGCATCAGGCATGTCAGGAATTTGAAAGAGCCGCCAAAAATGAAGAGGCGTCAGTGATTGCCAAGGCGGATGTGGCGCTTCATGATATTATAGTGGAGGCTACAGGAAATAAACGCCTGCAGCAATTGGTAAATAATTTGTCCGAGCAGATGTACAGATACCGTT
This sequence comes from Lachnospiraceae bacterium UBA7199, assembly GCA_002490775.1. Lineage (GTDB taxonomy): Bacteria > Bacillota > Clostridia > Lachnospirales > Lachnospiraceae > Suilimivivens. The sequence continues at coordinate 11,737 of DKUR01000078.1, forward strand.
TTGTTTACATAAAGGAAGAAAGCCAGCATGATACACTGATTGCCGAGCACAGGGAAATCTACGAAAGTATTGCAGGAAGAGATAAGGAGCGGGCAGCCAGGGCGGCCAGTGTGCATATTGATAATCAGGAAAAATCCATTATCAGGCAGATACGTCTTGAAAATGAAAGTATTTTGAATAAGCGTTTGTAAAAAGGCAACACTTTTATCATAAAAGAAACTGCCATGAAAAACTGTTATGGCGGAGTTTGGAAAGGTAAAAGTGTGAAATGAGAAAAATATATGAAACTGCTGTAATATTGATAGGAACTCTGGGGTGGTGGGGCTTTGTATATCCTGAATTGTGTCTTACACAGGATGCCTATGAGCAGGAATGCGAAACGCAGGCCGAAGGGCATGAGGATAGAGACGGTCAGGAGAAGGAAGCACTGGAACAGGAGCGCGGTCAGGAAGAAAACTTTTGGGAGGATGGCTTTAGGGTGGGCGGACTTCGTATAAAAAGCAGGGCAGCGGAATATGTATATCAGGTAAAAGAAAAAGATATATCAGAAAAGGAATAAAATTATGATGAATAAAAATGCACCTATTGGGGTTTTTGATTCCGGGGTGGGAGGTCTTACAGTAGTTCGGGAGATCATGCGTCAACTGCCCAATGAAAAGATAGTTTACTTTGGTGATACCGCCCGGGTGCCTTATGGCAGTAAATCGAAAGAGACGGTTACCAGATATTCCAGCCAGATTGTCCGTTTCCTGTTAAGCCAGGAGGTAAAAACAATTGTGGTTGCCTGTAATACAGCCAGTGCCTACGCGCTGGATGAGATTGAAAAGGAAGTGAACCTTCCTGTGATCGGGGTGGTAAAGCCGGGTGCAGCAGTTGCAGTACAGGCAACTTCCAATGGAAAAATCGGTGTGATTGCTACGGAAGGAACCATTGGAAGTAAAATTTACTCCAAGTACATAAATGAAATTGATCCTTCTGCAAGTGTGGTGGGAAAAGCATGTCCTTTATTTGTTCCACTGGTGGAGGAAGGGCTTTGGCAGGACCCGGTGACAGACGAAATTGCAAAGCGTTATCTGACGGAACTGATTGATATCGGAATTGATACATTGATATTGGGGTGCACCCATTATCCCCTGATCCGTTCCACCTTGGGACGTATTATGGGAGAAGGAGTTACTCTGGTAAATCCTGCTTATGAGACGGCAAGGGAGCTGAAAGAACTGCTTGAGAAGGAAAACCTTTTAAATGATGAGGAGGCAAAGCTGGGAGACAATAAGTACCGTTTTTATGTAAGCGATGCTGCTGAAAAGTTTAAAAGATTTGCCAATTCTATTATTAAGTATGGAATTTTATCTGCAAAGACCATTAAGATAGAGGAGTATTAAATCAATATGACAAAAGACGTATTTTTGTCCCTGAAAGGACTGCAAATGGAAAGTGGTGAGGATGCTCAGGAAATGGAAACCATTACTCCGGCGGATTATTATCGGAAGAGGGACAGCCATTATGTGATTTACGAGGAGATGACAGAAGGATTTAAAGAGATCACAAAAAATATGATCAGGTTCAAGGATTCTTACCTTGAAGTAACCAAAAAAGGACTGATCAATGTACATATGGTCTTTGAAAAAAATAAAAAGAACATGACAAGCTATATGACTCCCTATGGAAATATTTTGATTGGGATAGATACGGAATCCATTTCTTTAGAAGAAAATGAGAACCAGATCAGACTGGAAGTAGCGTATTCCCTGGATGCAAATTACCAGCATCTTGCAGACTGCAAGATCGAATTAGAGTTAAGATCCAGGGAAAACGGAATATTCTTTTAGAAAAATGAGCTTATTTAACAGGTTTTGCACCGGCTTTTTCCTGAGCATTTTCAAGGGCGCGTTTAAAGAATCCTTTTTTCTTTGCAGGTGCTGCGATAGGCTTGCCATGAAGTCCCTTAACGTCTGTAATATAGATGCCGCTGACAACAGCTTTTACTTCTTTTTTAACAGGAACGGAATCGAAAATCTTTTCTTCACACACAAGAGATACGATTTGAGGTCCTACTTTTGCCTTGACGATAGGAAGCTTGGCACGACGCATTAATTTAGGGGCCTGGGCCATAACTGCCTGAGGAAGGCCGGCATCTTTCATTTTCATTCGTTTCTTATCTATGATCAGCATGGACACCGTCTGCTTCATGGCGTCGATTTGCTGCTGCTGTTCATTCTGACGTTTCTGCGCTTTTTTGCCAAGGAAATATAATACAACTAAAAGAATGACTAAAACTGCAAGAATAATTAATAAAACGGTAGCTACTTTCACGATAAACCTCCCTGCCGCTGCGGTATGAGAGTTTGACAAGCAGGCAGCGACACAAGATTTATTTTAACATTTCTGGGTAAAATAGGCAAGGGGTTTCATTGAATTATAGAAAGGCTTGGTATATAATTATTAAATAAAAATGAAAATATGTTTCAGATGCTTTTGCTTCATGGTATTTTATGATATAAAAATACTTGTGGTACAAAAATAAAAGGAGATAAGCTGTTATTATGAATTATTTTATGAAAAAGAGATTTTTGGCGGCAGTACTGTCTGTGATGCTGGCAGGAGCCCTTGCAGCATGCGGAAATAAAGATGCAGATGCCGATCCAATAGATACAAATGAAGCTGGAGAAGATTTAAATGCCGATGATGCAGCGCAGGAAAGCAGCGTCGAAAATGGAGCGGTAAATCCGGCGCAGGAGGATGGTCCCAAATATCTTTTGGATTACACAGCCAGCGACTATGTTACCTTGGGAGAATACAAGGGTGCGGAGGTAGACGTTGATGAACTTCTGCAGCAATGGATTGACAGTGCACTGGCTGTCGATGCCGAAACAGTGGAAGTGACCGGGCGGAGCGTAGAGCTTGGAGATATTGCAAATATTGATTATGAAGGCAAAATGGATGGTGTGGCTTTTGAAGGCGGCACGGCAAAAGGGACAGATTTAGAAATTGGCTCAGGCAGTTTTATTGAAGGCTTTGAAGAAGGGCTTATCGGAATGGAAATTGGAGAAACCCGGGACATCAATTTAAATTTCCCTGATCCTTATCTGGGGAATCCTGATTTGTCAGGTGCGCCTGTGGTGTTTACCGTAACGGTTAACAGCATTACAGCCAGGCAGATGCCGGAACTTACAGATGAATATGTGGCAGGTCTTGGCTCTGAGGATTACAGTACCGTTGAGGAATACAGAAGCTATATGTACGACCTTATGTTAAGTCAGGAGTCTTTCCACAACCAAAAAGCCAATATTGCAATAGAAGCGGCAAAGGAAAATGCAGTGTTTCAAAAGATGCCGGAGGGGATGCTGAACAGGATGTATGCCAATCTGCTTAACACTGCTTCTGCATATGCCTATATGAATGGCATAGACGTAGGGCAGTATACTGCATATGTGTATGGCGGAAGAGCAGATGACTATGAAGCCACTCTGATGGATCAGGCAGAACTGATGGCCCAGCATTATATATTGATGGGGGCAATTGCTGAAAAAGAAGGGCTTGAAGTATCCGATGAGGAACTGGAAGAGAGCATTTCTGAGGAAGCTTCCAGTTATGCTTCTTATGGATATGAAAGTGAAGAGGCATATAAAGCAGCAATTGATAAAGAAGCGTACAGGGAGTATCTGCTGGTGGAAAAGGCTGTAGAATTTTTAGGGGAAAACACAATACTGCGCGGTGAAAACCAGTAGTGGAAAAGCAAATGAGAAAAAGAAAAGCGTTTTTAGCACTGTTAATTTCATTTATATTGATGAGCTTAGTGGTAGAACCGGTATGGGCTACCACTATTTCCGATTTGGAAGACCAGAAAAGACAGTTGGAAGAAGAAAAAAGGCAGGCTGCCGAGCGGAAGCAGCAGGAGCAGCAGCGGTATGAAAATGCTTCCGGCGTTGTGGATTCTATTCAGGCCGATGTGGATGAGGTGGCAGGTGAGATTGATGAGATTGACGCTGCTTTGGTGGAGACCATTGCCAGTGTGGAAATGATTGAAGATGATATTGAGGAAAAGGAAGGACAGATAGAAGAGACAACTAAGGATCTGGAAGCGGCCCAGGCCGTGGAGCAGGAGCAGTATGAGGCAATGAAGCTGCGGATTAAGTTTATGTATGAAAAGGGCGATACCACATACTTGCAGCTTCTTTTAGAAAGCCAGGGTTTCAGCGATATGGTGAATAAAGCGGAATACATTGAAAAGCTTTATGATTATGACAGAAAAAAGCTTTTGGAGTATGAGGAGGCAAGGCAGGCTGTAGAGCAGTTAAAAGAGCAGCTTGAGGAAGAAATGTCCGAGCTGGAAGCCCAGCAGCATGAACTGGAAGAAGAAAAAGACAGCTTAGAGATCATGCTGGCTGAAAGGCAGGAGGTTTATGATAATTACGAGGTTCAACTGGCACAGGCCAGGCAGGAGGCGGCAGTTTATAAGGCAAATATAAAAAAGCAGAATGATGAGATCAAAAGGCTGGAGGCGGAAGCCGCCCAAAAGCAGTCCCAGATTGATGCTGCAAAGCAGGCGGAAGAAGAGGCAAGAAGAGCCCAGGAACAGGCACTGCAAAATCAGCAGTCCTCCTCTGGATCATCTTCCGGCAGCAGCACTTCCGGCGGTAATTATGCATCGGCGTCCAGTTATTCGGGAACAGGCAGCAAAGGGCAGCAGATTGCCAATTATGCCTGTCAGTTTATAGGAAATCCTTATGTCCCCGGTGGTACAAGTTTAACTCAGGGTGCAGACTGCTCCGGCTTTGTATGGCGTGTATATAAGGATTTTGGGTATAGCGTGCCAAGAACCTCTTATTCATTAAGAAGTGCAGGGAGCGAGGTGGCCTATTCCAATGCCCAGCCGGGAGATGTTGTATGCTATGCCGGACATGTTGGTATTTACATTGGCAATGGGCAGATTGTACATGCAAGTACACAGAAAACAGGCATTAAGATTACAAACGCAACTTATAAGCAGATTTTGTCGGTAAGAAGAATTGCTTGAATATTCCGGCTGTTTTATTATATAAAGAATAAATTACAGAAATGAGGTTGGTTATGGCGGATTTTGATGAGAGAGATTTTGACGAGAATGAAGAAGAGACTTCTTTGAAAAAGGAAGAGGATGGGGAAAGTAAGAGCCAGGAGGAAAAAAAGGAAAGCGAATATGAGGATGTGTGTTTTATCTGCAGGAGGCCGGAAAGCAAAGCTGGAAAAATGTTTAAGCTTCCTAACCATATTTGTGTGTGCAATGACTGTATGCATAAAACAATGGACACGGTAAGTCAGTTTGATTATCAGGGAATGTTGAATAACCCGGACCTTATGGATGATCTTAATAAAAATTTAAATAACAATGGCTATCCCAGCATCCGCTTTGTAAATATTGCAGATTTACAGGGGGAAGGTGGAATCCCCAATAAGCAGAAGCTGAAAAAGAAAAAGCCGAAAAATGAAAAGGAACCAGTGCTGGATATTAAAAATATCCCGCCGCCACATAAGATCAAGGCACAGCTTGATGATTATGTAATTGGACAGGAGTACGCGAAAAAAGTAATTTCCGTGGCAGTTTATAATCATTATAAGCGGGTTGCTACCGGTACAATGGATGAGATTGAAATTGAAAAATCCAATATGCTGATGATAGGGCCTACCGGATGCGGAAAAACTTATTTGGTGAAAACCCTTGCCAGATTACTGGATGTGCCCCTTGCTATTGCAGATGCTACTTCCCTTACGGAAGCTGGTTATATTGGTGATGATATTGAAAGCGTGGTATCCAAGCTTTTAGCAGCGGCAGACAATGACGTGGAAAAGGCAGAACGAGGTATTGTTTTTATTGATGAAATTGATAAGATTGCCAAGAAAAAAAATACCACAAGCAGGGATGTAAGCGGAGAAAGTGTACAGCAGGGGATGCTGCGTCTTTTGGAAGGTGCGGATGTGGAGGTGCCTGTAGGCGCCAATAGTAAAAATGCAATGGTGCCCCTTGCTACGATTAACACCAGAAATATTCTCTTTATCTGCGGCGGCGCATTCCCGGATTTAGAGGAAATTATAAAGCAGCGTTTAAAGAAGCAAACCTCTATTGGATTTAATGCTGAGCTTAAGGATAAGTTTGACAAGGAAAAAAATATTTTAAGCAAGGTGACAGTTGAAGACTTGAAGAAGTTCGGTATGATACCGGAATTTATAGGGCGCCTTCCCATTATTTATACTCTGCAGGCATTGGATAAACCAATGCTGGTAAAAATTTTAAAGGAACCTAAAAATGCAATTTTAAAGCAGTATCAAAAACTTCTTGAGCTGGATGAAGTTAAATTAGAGTTTGATGATGGAGCCCTTGAAGCAATTGCAGAGAAGGCAATGGAAAAAGATACCGGTGCAAGAGCGCTTCGGGCAATTATTGAGGAATTTATGCTGGATATTATGTATGAGATTCCAAAGGATGATAACATTGGACGTGTGACCATTACAAGAGAGTATATAGAAGGAACTGGAGGTCCGGTCATTGATATCAGAAGCATCAGTGGAGAAAATCCAGATAAATTGAAAGTGATTGAAGAAAAGTAATAAAGTCAGTATTTATAATCAGGAAAAATTTCGTTAAATTGAAATTTTTCCTGATTTTTTAGTATTGACATTACATTTAGGTAATGTTATATTAAAGATACAAAAAACGTATATACAAACATTGTTCGTATATAAGAACGAATGCGAGGGGAAACAATGGAAGATCATAATCCTACATTACGAGTCATACGAATTCTTGAATCCTTGATAGGGCAGCCGGAGGGTAAGACATTAACGGAAATTGCTAAAAGCTGTGAAATGCCTAAGGGCAGTATATTTCCTATTGTTCATACGCTGGCTGATCATAAGCTTTTAAGGTATGACGATTTATCCAGTAAATATAGCATTGGTATACGCTGTTATGAAATCGGAAATGAATATATTATGCAGATGAATGTATCCGATCAAATACGCGAGCTCACCAAAAAAATTGTCAATCAGTGCAGGGAGACTGCTCACTTTGCAGTATTGGACGGAAGTGACGTGGTGTATTTGATGAAACAGGATTCTTCGGAGGCAATCCGCATGGTTTCCTCCATAGGAAAACGAATTCCCGCGTACAGTACGGCAATTGGAAAAGCGCTGCTTTCAGGATATAGCGACGAGCAGGTACATGCATTGTATCCTGAAGGGTTACAGAAGATTACGGATAAGACGATTACCAGCCTGGATGTTTTGTGTGGGCAGCTTGGAGAAATAAGGAAAACAAAGATTGCTTATGAGACAGAAGAATCCAGTCTGAATATTACCTGTATTGCGGTGCCGGTGGAAAAGAATGGAGAGGTAGTAGCTGCGTTTAGTGTTTCCATTCCCATTTTCAGAGCGGCAAAAGAAAAGAAAGAGCAGGTAAAAGCAGTACTTTTTGAGGCAAAGGAAGAGGTTGAGACATTAATTCGGACACTGCCTTTTCATATTTGATTTCCGCAGACAAAAAGCCAAGCAGACGTGTCTGCAGCGGGACGTTGACTTTTGGAGGATTTAACATGATACCTGAATATATGACAGCTATGGTTTTTGAAGATATAAATGTGATAAGAGCAAGGCAGGTGCCTACACCAAAGCCGGGAAGAGGAGAAGCCCTTGTAAAAATCATGGCATCCGGCCTGTGCATTACAGATGTACATGTATTGCAGGGAGCCTTTGCCCATTCAAAGCCGCCTTGTGTACTTGGCCATGAGATAGCAGGCCAGATTGTGGCATTTGGAGAAGAGCAGCCCTGGCCCCATTCCCTGAAGCTTCATCAAAGAGTGGTAATAGAAACGATGATAGCCTGCGGTCAGTGTCCCCAGTGCCTGTCAGGATTTAAAAATCTATGTGAAAATGGCGGAGATATCGGAGAACCTCCTTTTCAGGGGGGATACAGTGAATACATTACAATGCCTGTAGGAAATCTTCATCCGATTCCTGACAATATGAGTTATGAGGAGGCTGCCATTTTTGAAAGCTTTGTCTGCCCGGTGGGAGGGCTTGACAGGATTGGCATGAAGCAGGGAGATACTGTCTTAGTTCAGGGACTTGGTCCGGCAGGTCTGGCGTTTATTCAAGGGGCTGAAGTTATGGGAGCTGGAAGAATCATTGTATCAGATCCAGATGAAAAGAGACTTGCCCTCGGTAAGAAATATGGCGCAGATATTTGTGTGAATCCGGGAAAGCAGGATTTGTATCAGATTGTAAGGGATGAAACCAATGATAAAGGTGTTGATATCTGCTGTGAGGCATCTGGTGCGGAAAAAGCTTATCAGGCATGTTTTGATTTGGCAAAAAAGAATGGGAAGCTGATTTTTTACGGAATTCCTAAGGATAGTCATAAAACAAGATTTGATGTAACTCAGGTGATCATAAAACAATTAAATCTGTATGGAACCTCCGGCGCTCCCTGGGCGTGGGAACCAGTACTAAAATTGTATGGACAAGGAAAGTACAACATAAAAGACATGGTAACTCATACATTTGAATTAACTCAGATTGAGGATGCGGTTAAAACCTTAAATGATCCTGAAAGCGGTGCGGTTAAGATTGTTTTATATTCCTCAAACAACCGAAAGACGGGAGGATGAAAATGCCATTTTGTCTAAGTCAGTTGAAAAAGGAGTATGAGGACTCCTTTTTCTTTACCTCAAACAAAGAATGCATTGAATATCTGCTTTTGGAAAACTTACAGCCCCTTGAGGAGTACGCAATACTTGTGACAGGGAATGAAGCATGGCTCTTTACACCCCATTTCATAGAATGTAAAGAGGTAAAGCAGATTTTATATGAAGGATATTCTAACATCAGATATCAGGATAAGGTTCAAAATATATTATGTAAACTAGATGAATTTTCGTTACCTCTGCCTGCTGATACCGCTTTTGAAAGAAAAGTGTATGGGGACTATTTTGAAAAGAGAGGCTGCCGGGTAATGGATGTTACAAAGCAGGTTTGTAAGGCTGCCAGAATAAAAACCCCAAAACAATTGGAGGCTGTTGAGGCGTGTGTACAGATCAATGAATCTATTTACCGGGAAATCAGTAAAAAAGAGGCGTTTGGGGAAAGCGAACTCACATTGTTTGGTTTTGTACGGGAAAAGATAATGGAGCATACCGGATTTTCGAATCAGATGATTTACGATTTTCTTGCTGGAAAAAGAACCGCGCAGGTCAGCGGATTTCCTACAAACTATCAGATTCAAAAGGGGGATACGCTGATTGCGGATCTTTTGCCCAGGAATAACGGTGTTTATGCAGATATGACAAGAACCTTTTTTGCAGGGGTTCCTTCCGATAAACAAAATTATATTTATGAAATTTGCTGTGAGGCAATGGAAAAAGGTGAGGAGGCTTTAGCACCCGGCAGGAGTGCGGGGGAGATTTTTGAAGCAGTTGCTTTGATCTTTAGAAAATATGGGCTGGAGTGTAATTTTCCCCATCATGCAGGACATGGACTGGGAATGGGATATTATGAGGCACCTTATTTTTTAAAAGAGGAAACAGAAACTTTACAGGAAAATATGGTGGTGGCTTTGGAACCGGGACTCTATATTCAGGGGGAGTTTGGAATAAGAATTGAGAACAATTATGTGATTACTTTAAATGGTGCAAGACGTCTTGGCAGTCTTCCCATAGAAATCAGCTCATATATTTTGACATTTGGCCAAAGCAGCGCAGAAATGGAGAAAATATGATTGCACAGATAAGGAATGGGAGATTTCAGGTGCAGGCTGTATGGGGACAGCAGGGATTTACCATCACATCTCTGCAGGATCTGCTTTTTCAAAAGGAATGGCTGTATACGGAAAATCCTTTTTCCCAAGTGCGCCGGAATGATAAGACCTTTGACAGTCAGTATGAAGGCGGAATGGAATTTTTATTTCCATCTGATGAAGCGGAAGTATTTGAGGAAAAGGTATATCAGGATCATGGTGTATTGTGGCGGACGCCTTATCAGGTAAATACTGAGGGAAGCAAGCTTTTGGCCGAAGGCTTTCACGAGGATACAAAAGTGAAAAGTGTTTATGATGTGGAGTTAAAGGAGGAGGCTGTTTTACTCAAGGTAACTATTTACAATCTATCTGCCAATGAACTGCCTTATCTGGCAAGGCTGCATCCGGCGTTTCTTTTGGAGAAAGATACCAGGCTGCTTGTACATGGAGAAAGAGTATTTTTTGAACCGGATGGCGCGTATTGCAATTTTTCTCTTGAAGAAGCAAAACAAATGAACATGGAAAAGCCGGCTTCCTGGCAAAATAACGATTTGTTTGTCCACATCAAACAAAACTGCGGTGAATTTGAAATACATCAAAATGATAGAAAAATGAAAATAATATATGAAAAAGATAAACTGCCTTTTTTGACAATCTGTTCTTTTTTAAAAGGCGGTAAAAGAATAGGTATTTTAGAGCCGGCAAATATGCCGGGAATCAATTTAAAAAGCGCTGTCGGGACAGGAAAGATTCCCATATTGCAGCCTGGAGACAGTGTGGAATATCAGTTTAAAATCATACTTAACTAACGATAAATGAAACGGAAAAGTGTAAAGGCATGGGTGAAAATGAAACATTTGTATTATGCAGCAATTTTAACTTTATATGATAAGAATTGCGAGATTGATGAAAGAGAACAAAGAAAATATATTCGTTTTTTATTGGAGGAAGGAGTAAGGGGATTTTTTCCCTGTGGAACTTCGGGGGAATATACGACGCTTTCTCAAAAAGAAAATCTGAAGCTTTTGCAGATTGTATTGGAGGAAAATAATGATAAAGTTCCGGTAATTCCCTGTGCCAGTACAGCATCCTTTCACAATACCGTAGCGCTGATCAGGGAAATGGAGCACATGGGGATACAGGCAGTTTCCATATGTCCGCCTTATTACACACCCCTTAGGCAAAGTGATATTTTGGATTATTACCGTCATATTCTTGATGCTGTGCAGGTGGATGTTTATTTATATAATATTCCGGCTTTTACCAATCCCATTTCCTTTGAAACCTTTGAAAAACTTTTACTGCATCCTAAAGTAGTGGGGATTAAAGACAGCAGCGGCAATATGAAAACAATCAGCCGCTATGTGGCGGCAAAAAGCGGCAGGAGAGATGAATTCAGAGTTATGACAGGCACAGATGAAATGATTTTGCCAGCATTAAGCGGGGGATGTTTTGGAAGTGTAAGTGCGTTATCCGGGGTAATTCCTGAGGTTCATAATCTTTTATATGATACATACCGGAATGATTTAACGTTTGCTCAACAAATTCAGATAAAAATTGCAGAGCTTGCATCGGAATGTGAAAAGTATATTTTTCCGGTAGGATATAAATTTGCTTTAGAGGCGCGGGGATTTGCAATGCCGGCTTTTAGGCAGAACGTGGTGGAACATATAAGTGGAGACGATTATGGACAAGGCAGGGAACGAATTCACATGCTGGTGGACGAATTGCTTGCTATGGCGGATAAGGAAAAGGTGCAGGACAGGGAGCAAAACAGAAAATGGGCATAGAGAAGAGAAACATTTGAAGCAGAAGGGAAAAGAAGCAGGATGAAGATAACAAATGTAGAAGCTATTATATTAAGGCAGCCGGGAGAGATTTTAATGATTGGCGACGGCAGTCAGGATACGGTTTTGATTAAGATCGAGACAGATGAAGGAATTACCGGATGGGGAGAATGCGACTCTTCTCCCTATGTAGTAAAGACAATTGTAGATTGTCCTCCTTCCCACGTGGTATGCAGAGGATTGAAAGATATTTTAATGGGACAAGATCCTTTTGATGTGGAAAAAATATGGAATGATATGTATCGGGGCAGCTATTACTATGGCAGAAGAAGCGTGGGGATTCATGCCATGAGCGGCATAGATATTGCACTGTGGGATATTATGGGGAAAGCAGCAGGAAGGCCTGTTCATAAGCTGTTAGGAGGCAGAATAAACAGCCGGCTGAGGGCATATGCCAGTATGCTGATGCCGGATACGGAAGAAGAGGTGGTGCAGAAAGCAAAAGAATATATGGCAAAAGGATTTACAGCCATAAAATTTGGCTGGGGAGCCTTGGGGGAATCCAGGGAAAAAGATATACGTCTTGTGAAGGCGGCTAGGGAAGCTATGGGAGAAGAAGCGGATCTGATGCTGGATATCGGATATCTTTGGAAGAACAGCAAATATGCGGAAATGATGTGCAAAGAGCTTGAGCCCTTTCACCCCTATTGGATTGAGGAACCGATTATCAGTGATGATGTGCAGGGATTTTCCAGATTAACGCCCAAAACCACTTTAAGGATTGCCAGCGGAGAGGAACTGACCGGGCTTTATGAGTTTAGAGAGCTGATAGAAAAAGGCGGCGTAGATATTGTACAGCCGGATATGAGCCGGTGCGGCGGCATCACCATTGCAAAGAAAATTGCAGACATGGCATTGCTAAACGGAATTGAGCTTTGTCCCCATGCATTTAAGTCAGGGATTTTGATGGCGGCAAGCATTCAGCTTTTAGCTGCATATAAGGGAACACCACTGCTGGAATACTGTAGTCAGGAGACGGTATTAAGTAAGGGACTTTTAAAAAATCATTTTGCATTACAGATGGATGGTACAGTAGAGATCCCGGATACCCCGGGGCTGGGAATTGAAGTTGATGAAGCTGCGGTTGCAAAATACCGCATTTCATAATAAAGCAAACTAATCAAACACGAGGAGGAATGAGCATGAAGAAGAAATGGGCATTGCTGGTGGCAGCCAGTATGATTTTATCTACACTTTTGACAGGCTGTGGGGCAGGAGGAGAAGTTAAGCTTCCGGAAACGGACGACAATCAGGCAGCGCAGAATACGGAAAGTGAAGTAAACACTGACCAGACAGGAGAAGAGACAACACTGGTATTTTGGAGCATTGGTTTAAAATTAAAGGATGACAGCGGCATTAAAATGCCTGAAGAGCTGGCAGCCAACCGATATATTGCAAAATTTGAAGAAGAGCACCCTGGAGTGAAGGTGGAAGTGATCGACCAGCCGGTGGATGGAATTCATGATTTGTTTAAGGCTGCTAATGTGTCTGAAGAAGGCCCTGATGTAATCGGTTTATGGAGTGGTACGGCAACCAATGAATATCAGGATTATTTACTGGCATTGGATGAGTATATGACAGAGGATGAGGTAAATATGTACACAGGAATCAACCTGTGCAAAAAGGATTTTAAGGAAGATGGGGAAATTATAGCACTTCCTTACAATGTAACCACTTACAATATTTTTTATAACAAAGAATACTTTGAAAAAGCAGGAATTGCGGAACTCCCCACTACTTTTGAGGAACTCTTGGCAGTGTGCGAACAGTTAAAGGCTGCAGATATACAGCCATTCCTGATCGGTGATTCAGCAGGTGAGAGCACTACATGGGTTACCAGCGAATTTATGATTGATCAGGTGGGCACGGAGAAAATTGTAGATTTTGGCACACAGGCACTTCCTTTTTCCTGTGAAGAATACAAAAAATCTCTGGAAACCTGGTGTGGACTTTTTGGAAAAGACTATACCAATAAGGATTTTGCAACTTTAAGTGCATGGGACAGTATTCAGCGTTTTGTAACCGGTGAGGGCGCTATGAATGTAAACGGAAGCTGGGCGATTGGTGAAATGGAACCAATTATGGGAGAGAATCTTGGTACCTTTAAAATTCCGGCTATCAGCGGGGATGCACCTTATGCAGATTATATTGTATCCCAGCCTGGTGCAAATGTTTCTGTGACTACCTACAGTGATAACAAAGAGCTTGCAGTTGAATTTATCAAATTTATGACCAGTGCAGAATTTGAAGGAGAAGCACATCTGGATACCGGAGATCTGCCGGCGAATAATCAGGTGGATGTTTCAATTATTACAAATCCCATTTCCCAGGCAGCATATAGCTGGGTTAAGGAAAATAAAGCAGGTATTGGATATGATTCTGTTATCAGTGTTGAAGCAGCCAATGAATTGTATAAGCTGGCGCCCACTATGATCAGCGGAAAGATGACGCCGGATGAGTTGATTCAAAAGCTGAGCTCCATCCAGTAAGAATGATGGCGGGTGCAGAATACTGCGCCCGCTTCTTTAAAAAATAATAGGAGAAAAAACTTATGACGGCAATAGCAAAAAAAGAAGAGTGGAGAAATACAGCAGGACAAAAAGGGAGAGATGAAAAAAGCGCCCAAAGGATATGGGGGTATGCTTTTGTGGCACCTGCGCTAATTATTTTGTGTATTTTTATGCTGCTGCCTATTCTTCAGATTTTTTATTACAGCCTGACCGACTGGAACGGAGGACTCCAGTCCAATTTTATCGGGATGAAAAATTATGTGGATATTTTTAAAAATCCGGATTTTTATACGGTATTAAAAAATAATCTGGTAATTCTGCTGCTGGGGGTGCCTGTCTGGACGATTTTCCCTTTGTTAATCGCAATGATTATTTATGAAGAAATAAAAGGATATAAATTTTTTAAAACGGTTTATTTTTTCCCAAGTGTATTGTCAATTGTTATTGTAGGCACACTGTTTAAAACTTTTTTTGGTTATGTAGGACCTGTGAATATGATGCTTAGGAGTATGGGGCTTGATAATTTGGCTATTGAGTGGCTGGCAGAAGGGCGTACGAGTCTTCCCATTATTGTTCTGGCAGTAAACTGGGCCGGATTTGGCTCAGCAGTTTTGATTTATCTGGCAGCAATGAGCGCAATTGATCCCAGTATTCATGAAGCAGCCGCGCTGGATGGAGCTAACTGGTGGCAGAAATCTTTCTATGTAACGCTGCCTGGGATAAAGAATGTGGTGCAGTTTACCATTGTGCTAAATGTTATTCACGCTTTCAGCCAGATGTTTTCTTATGTGCTGGTGATGACCAATGGAGGGCCTGGGTATGAAAGTACAGTTTTAGAGTATTTCATTTATCTAAAGGGTTTCCGGGCAGGAGATATGGGATATGCTTCAGCATTATCGGTGATTTTGTTTGTATTGGTATGTGTGATTAACTTGCTGCAGTCTCTGATAGGAAAAAAGGAGGATTAGGATATGTTTCGGAAGAAAAAACTGACGGTATCAAAAGTTATCGTTTATTTATTTTTAATTGGAACCGCAATTTCCACCATCTATCCTGTTATTTTTATGATCCTGTCTTCTTTTAAGGATAAAATTGATTACATGAAAAACATGTTTGGTTTTCCCACGGTCTGGAGGCTGAATAATTATAAGGCAATCTTTAATAGTTTTGATATCAGGCAGATGATGTTTAACAGCTTTTATGTAACAATAGCAGGTGTAGTAATTTCACTGATTGTAACTTCTATGGCAGCATTCAGCCTGACAAAATTAAAGTATAAAGGGAGAAATGGTATTTTCAGCTTGTTTATGTTTGTGCTGATGGTACCGGGGCAGGCTTTGATGATGCCTATTTATGTGATCATGTCGAAGCTGGGACTGGTAAATACCAGACTTTCCGTAATTTTGGTATATGTGGCTACTTCTATTGCTTTTTCCACCTATTTGTTGTACCAGAACTGCCGGGATATTCCTGATGAAATTATGGAGGCGGCAAGAATTGACGGGGCAAGTTACCCTGGAGTTTATATCCGCATTATTGTTCCTATGCTGCGGCCCACAATGGCAACCTTAGCAATTTTAAATTTTTTAAGTTATTGGAATGAGATCGTATATTCCCGGCTGCTTTTGCAGAAAACACAATTGCATACCATGACTTTGGGACTTTTGACGTTAAACGGAAAATATGGCACAAATATGCCGCTTTTAATGAGCGGATTGATTATTAATCTGATCCCTGCACTGATGATCTTTATGATATTTAATAAATATTTATCCAAAGGGATTGCAATGGGAAGTGGAAAGTAAAGAAAGGAGCCGGTTATGGAACAAATACTTTGGAAAGATGACAAATATGGCGATATTTTTCTGGAAAACCGGGAGGAAGGACTAAAATTAAAAAAACTGTTTGGCATAAAAATGGAAGGCAATACAGTGTTGGCAGGGCGGATCTCTGGTTTGTATGATATTTTTACCAGTTTAGGAAGCCATATCAACCAACAGAAAGTAGAAGCAATAGAGTGGGCAGAAGACAAATTTTGTGCAAACATAAATCTATATGATGGAAGAATGCGCTATGTAACCACATGGAAACGGGAGAGTGACCTGGGAATTGTAAAAAGAACAGATACGATCACAAATTTGTCCCCGGAACCTGTTATTCTTTATAAAGCAATGATGCGTTATGTGTTTGCCTATGATGAGTGGGAGGCATATGTACAGAATACCAGATGGTGCTATGAGAATGTGGGCGCCTGGAATCCGGTACATTTTGGCGGTGTTATGCTGGCCTGTGAAGGAGGACGCACCACCCAGGGAGCAGCTCCTTTCCTGGCCTTGCGGAATGGCCAGTTTAAAGGGGTTTCCTTTCATCTGATTCCCAATGGAAATTGGAAACTGTCTTTTAAGACGGTAAGTCTGGGGTGCAGTCAGGCAGGAGAATATGGATATATGCTGGAAGCAGGACAAAGTGATGAACACTTTGCCATGACATTGCTTCCAGGAGAAACTTTTTCCTTCCCAGAGATGATGATTCAATCGCTGGAGAGTGGGAAGTTATGGAAGTCGGCAGCAAATCTTCAAAAGTATTTTCTTAAAACGGATCAGGAGCGCTTCCGTATAGAACATCCTGTAGTATATAATCCTTGGTTTGAACATTATGCCCTGCTTGATGAAAAGAGATTGAAGGAGCATGTGCAGGCGGCAAAGGAGTTAGGCTGTGAAGTTTTTGAGATAGATGCAGGCTGGTATGGCAGCAAGGAAGGGGACTGGTGGTGCCAGAGCGGTGACTGGTCAGAAAAAACTGATGGGGCTTTTTATGGAAAAATGAATGACTTTGCGCAGTACGTAAAGTCACAGGGGCTGGGATTTGGACTTTGGATGGAGCCGGAACGGATTGGGGAGAAAACACCCATATATGAAACCCACCCTGAGTATTTTGGAAAGGGAAATGGATTTTATTACCCTAAACTTTATAATAAAAGTTTCCCAATCTATCG
>DKUR01000002.1 GCA_002490775.1 Lachnospiraceae bacterium UBA7199
AGCAGATTTACCTTTCAGAGCTGAGATTGAATAAACAAATTTGACAAAAAACCTTTAAAATGTCATAATAAAAGAAAAAAGCCAGTTATTCCGTTATTCATACTATTAATTTCATGCTGTTCTGTCATGTGGTCAACGAAACCATTTAGGGGAAACACAAGTTGCAGATTTATCGTAACAGGAGGTACTATTATGACATTGATAGAAATTATCAAAAATGCTATTGGTGGGACAGGTGGTTGTGGGGTTTCGAAGCCGGTAGATGAACAGAGATCTTAAAAAGTGAATAATAGGATGGACACCGGAGGGTTCGAATCCCTCCAATCCCATTATAAATTCAGAGCCATTGAGCCAAATATATGAGACTATAAATAGTTTCGTGTATGCGGCTCATTTTTTATTCCATAGCAGAGGGAGGAAACTATAATTTGGCAGCAAAGAAAAATCCATTAAGTGATAAAGCATATGAAATGTACAAAGACGGAATGAAGCTCATAGACATTGCATCCGAACTACAATTGCCACCAGGAACTGTACGTAGGTGGAAAAGCACTTATGGATGGGATAACGAACGTTCGGATGACAAAAGCGAGCGTTCGGATATTACCAAAGAGAAGAAAAAGGTTCACATAGATGATGGTACAAAGGAAACATTGCAAAACGAAGAACTTACCCCAGAACAGCAGCTATTCTGTATCTATTACAGCAGGACGTTCAATGCAGGGCAGAGTTATCAAAAGGCATATGGATGCGCTCATATATCAGCGCTTACTAATGGACCAAGGCTGCTTGGAAATGATTGTGTTAGGGCGGAGATAGAGCGCTTGAAAGAGTTGAAGCGTCAGCAGATCATGATAAGTGAGGATGATATTGTTGAATTGCAAATGCGGATTGCAGGTGCTGATATGGGTAATTACGTTTCCTTTGGGAAAAAGGGAGTTGCACTGCGTGAGTCGGATATTACAGATACGCAGCTTATTCAGGAAGTAAAAGAAGGAAAGAGCGGAGTTTCTATAAAACTTTCAGACAGGCAGAAAGCCATTGACTGGCTGTCAAAATACTTCCTTATGCATCCGGAGAGCAAATACAAAGCAGAATATGAGCGTAAGCGTGCAGAAATCAATGAAAATGCAGGGGAAGAAATTCTAAAGAACATGCAGACGATTGCTGATATTTTGAAAAACCCGGCATGTAATCGGGATATAGAAGATTTTGAGAATATGCCGGAAGAGGAGAAGACAGAGGATGAATAAACCGGCAGCATTTAGCCAAAGACAATATGACTATGCGCTTCGGTGCATTGATAGCTGGTTCAATGTGGCTGAGGGCGGAAAGAGGGGCGGTAAAAACGTACTCTCTACTTTGATATTCTGCTCACTGCTGGAAACACATAAGAATAAAATTCATTTAGTGGCTGGGGTGTCCATTTCTACTGCAAAGCTGAACATACTGGATTGTGATGGTTATGGGATGCTGAACTACTTCGAGGGGAGATGTCAGGAAGGGAAGTATAAGAACCGTGACTGCATTTATGTGCAGACAAAAACAGGTGAAAAGGTAGTCCTTGTGTCCGGTGGTGGAAAAGATGGTGATGAGAAGCTTATTAAGGGTAACACATATGGGATGGCTTATGTGACAGAAGCGAATGAGTGCCACCCGAAGTTTCTTAATGAGGTATTCGACAGGACGCTTTCAAGCGCAGACAGAAAAATATTCCATGATCTTAATCCTAAGGAAGAGGAACATTGGTATTATGAGGAAATATTAAAATTCCATGAGAAACAGCAGGAAATTAATCCAGAATATGGATATAATTATGGACATTTCACACTGGTTGACAATATGAGCCTGTCCAATAAAAAGATCAGAAAGATATTGAGTACTTACGATAAAGATACAGTTTGGTACAAGCGTGACATAAAGGGGGCGCGCGAGGTTGCGGAGGGGATTATCTTCCGCCGGTTTGCAAATAATAATGAGCCATATTTGTATGATGATGCGGAACTGATAGAGGAATATGAGGAAAATGGAGAAAAGAAGCAGCGTCTTAAGAATCCTCCGTTTAAAGTAGTGATCGGGGTTGACTTTGGCGGCAATGGATCTATGACAACATTTGTGGCAACAGGGTATTTTAACAGGTATCATGATTTTCGTGCAATGGAAGAGGAAAACATACCGCTGTCCCCTGATATAGATGCGGACAAGATATGTGATGTTTATGTAGGTTTTTACAAAATGGTAATGGGAAAATATGGGCGCGTGGACTGGACCTTTCCAGACAGTGCGGCTACTACAATGATCAACAGCCTGCGTAGTGCATCACGAAAAGCAGGACTCCCATACAAGAATATAAAAGGTTGCCGGAAAAATGAAATAGAGGAACGTCCCAAAATGGTAGACCTGTTATTTAATACAGGAAGACTTAAGATAAACCGTAGATGCACTAAGCTTAGAAAAGCGATTGGCAGGCTGAAATGGGATAAAGACCATCCGAACCAGCCGGAAGATAAGAATATTGGAAATTGTAATGACTGGTGGGATGGATTCTGCTATACGCTGCTGGACTTTGTGGAATACATAGATTTGGACAGATAAGGAGGAATTATGGAAAGCTGTGTTTTATCATTTTTAGAAAGAAAAGGATACCGGATTAATACCAGCGCAATGGAAATCATTAATACCTGTGACGACTGGTATTCCAACCGGAAGATAGATGGATTTCATGAACGGAAAACCATACAGGGGGACAGTTATGAGCTAAGCCGCCTTAATTTTGCAAAGCGGTGCTGTTCTGATGATGCAAACCTTTGTGAAGTGATAGAAATAAATGCAGGTGATGGCGAGCAGAACAGGGTATTGAATAAAATTCTTTCTGACAGCAAGTTTAATACCCAGTACAGAAAACAGTTAGAAAAAACCTCTGCTGATGGCACTACTGCATGCTACATCCGCCTGGATAATGCTGTATTGTATGATGATAATTCTGTAAAAGGCGGAGAAATAAAGCTGAATTATACGGAAGCAAATGCGTTTATTCCTCTGACAGTTGAAAATGATGTTGCAATAGAAGCAGCATTCTGGGGAAGTACATTGAAAAATGGAAAAAAGCAGACTACGCTTGTCATGTTTACGCTCAATGAAAATAAGTTATACACAGCAGAAACTCATGTCTTTGATCAGACTGGCAATGAGCAGAAGGAATATGAGAAGATTTTACAGCTTGGGGAAGTGAAGCCATTTGCAGTTATGAGGAATGCCGAAGTCAATAATCTGGATGATATGGAAGGGTATGGGCTTCCCAAACTCTGGAATGCCATTTCGACATTGAAAGTAATAGACCTTTGCTACAATGTGCTTTATGGCGATCTGGATAAGTCCGAAAAAATAATTTTGGTTAATGAACTTTTATGTGAATTTGATAGTAAGACTGGAAAACCGAAGCTGACACCAGAACAAAAGAAGTTATTTGTATTTACAGGAGAGAAGCTTCCAGATGAAAAAGGTCTAATCCAAGAATATAATCCTGAAATCAGAATAGATCAGATTACCAAGGTGTTTGAACTGGCATTATCCTTATTATCAATGTCATTCGGATATGGAACTAAGAAATACAGTTTTGAGAATGGGCAGATCGTGACCGCTACAGAGTATATAGGTGAGCGGCAGGACCAGATGCAGGAATTAAACCGACAGAGGCAGGAAGCAGTTGCTTACATACAGGATATATGCAGGGCAGTTATGTGGTTTTCTAATCAGTTCCATAATACATCCTATAATCTGGAAGCAGATATTTGTGTGGATTTTGACGACAGCTATATTACCGACAAGGAAACAGAGCTGGAACGGAAGAGAAATGATGCACTTACATTTGAAATTCCACAGCTTACTGTATGGTACCTTATGGATGCATATAATCTGACGGAAGATGAAGCAAAAAATTTGGTTCTTCAAAAGCAGGAAAAAGAAGAAAACGAAGAAGATGAACCGGAAGATTAATTTGTATCAGGGGGAATGCACATGCTGTCAGATGAGCAATTAGATATTTTATCCGAAGCAATCCAGCCTTTGTTCCAGTATCTGGAAAAGGAAGTTATTGCAGATATTGCAAGGCGTATACAGAAAACGCTTACCTACAGCCGCACAGCAGAGAATCAGGCGGTTGCAATGAGGAATCTGGGATTTAGTCCGGCCAGAATACGCAAAGAAGCCATGAAACTGCTTAATGCTGATGCGGCATACAGAAAGGCGGTTGCAAAAAATACCCTTGAATACAAAAAAGAGATCAAGAAGATTATTGAGGATATTGTAAAAGAGGCCTGTATAGCAAATACTGATATTGTGGCCAATGCCGGAAATATGGCATGGGTGGATGATCTTGCTGTATGGAAGGATGCTGGAAAGAAATTAGGAAATAATTCCTTTCTTTCAGAACTGGCAGAATCTTTTTCCGCACAGACTGCAGGTGAACTTAAAAATATGACACAGACCACTGGATTTAAGACTATGAGTGGTTATGAGAGTATAGCGGATGCCTACCGGCGTGAATTGGATAAGGCAGTTATAAAAATATGTTCCGGGACATTCAGCCAGGATAAAGTCATAAAGGATGTGGTACATAATCTGGCACAGAATGGACTGCGTACCATTGATTTTGAATCAGGTTATTCCATGCAGCTTGATACAGCGGTGAAACTGGCAGCCAGGACAGGATGCCATCAACTGGCCGGAAGGGTGCAGGATAAAGATATTGAGCAGACAGGTGAAAATCTGGTATATGTTTCCAAGCACTGGGGGGCAAGGAATACAGGCACAGGCCATGCCAACCATGAACAGTGGCAGGGGAAGGTATATTACATAAAACCGGGAGAAAATTATAAAGAAGAGGCTGAAAGAATCGGACAGGATTATATCATGGATTTATGGTATGCTACCGGGTACAGTAGTGACGGTTCACATGCAAATGATCCTCTCGGTCTTTATGGATATAACTGCAGGCATAATCATTATGTGTGGTTTATAGGAGTATCTACATTCCCGGCAGACCAGCCGGAACCTGAACCGGTTACAATCAATGGGAAAACTTATGATTACTATGCCATGACACAGAAAATGCGGTATATGGAGCGCAGCGTGAGAGCCTTAAAAAGGGAAAAGGAAGCTCTTGAGGCACTTAGTATGGATACTACGGAAATAAGAGCTAAAATCAGGCGCAGGACAGCAGAATATAAGGAGTTCTGCACTGCCTGCAGGATTCCGGCAAAAACGAGCCATTTAAGGTATGAATGTGGTACTTCTGATTTGAAAAAAACAGAGGCATGGAAAAGATATCATGATACAGTATTTGAAAATGAATTGAAGAATAAGACGCTTGGAGCTTCCGGGGCAGTTGGTGATGGACGCCAGCCTGTTCATATTGGGCAGATAGATATTTCCAAAAAGGAAGAGGCGGTAAAGTATTTTGGAAATGAGATCAGAAACAGTGAAACAGAAAAGCTCTATGTCATTGATAAAGAAGGAAATGTATATTACAATGAAGGTGGTAAGGATGTTGTCAGCGTAGGGACGCTTGATTTAACAGAATGTATTGTTCTGCATAATCATCCCAAGGTAAATGGGATCATATCATTTGGAGAAGATGATTACAGGATCATGTATAAATATCAGACCGCTTCATTCCGGCTTGTGAATGAGAGATATGATTATCGTGTTGAAATTATAAAACCGATTGATGAAATTACATATAATCAGGCATGGAGATGGGCTGTTGAAGACCTGCTTAATACAGATATAAGCGGAGAAATACAGCACAGAATCATGGAGGGGCTTGCAAAGAGAGGATATATAAAATATGAGCGGAAATCAGTTATCAGTAGAAAAAAATGAAAGAATAAAAAAGATTATTGACCAGTGGGAAAAAGAAATTGAAAAAATGGAAGCGGACCTTCCCCCTTCTGATGGCAGTCACTTTGATGGTCCCCGGACATGGGCAAGGGTGGAACTAGAGAAGAAATATATGCCCATGATTCAGGCGATAAAGGATGAATAAAAATGGTAACAAGATAGTATTGCATTCGAACATATTTTTGTGTTATA
This sequence comes from Lachnospiraceae bacterium UBA7199, assembly GCA_002490775.1. Taxonomy (GTDB): domain Bacteria; phylum Bacillota; class Clostridia; order Lachnospirales; family Lachnospiraceae; genus Suilimivivens. The sequence goes on from DKUR01000002.1 coordinate 6,094, forward strand.
ATCTGAAAAAGGAGTCATAACATGGTTTATAAATGGTGTAAATGTCCGAATTGCGGCAATACGCATTTCATCAAGATTCGACCAGATACACGAATTATCAACTTTCCAGCGTATTGCAAGCGGTGTAAAACTGAATCATTGATTACTATAGAGCCAAGAGCCAAAACAGTTAATTGTAAAGCAAATTAACTGTGGAGGCTTTTTTTATTATCTGTGGATGATTCTTCCACGTTAAACAAATTAATCGTTAAAGGAGATAGGAGAAATGAAAAGAGAAGATTTAGAAGCGTTGGGGCTGTCAAAAGAGCAGATCGACAAAGTTCTTGACATGCATCATGCGGAATTTGATCCGGTCAAAAAGGATCTGGAAACAGCACAAAATGATTTAAAAAATGAAAAAGAAAAGGTTTCCACGCATGAAGCTACGATCACGGGACTTAAAAAAGATCTTGAAGAATTCAAGGATGCGGATGTGAACAATATGAAGCAGAAAATTGAAACTCTGGAAAAGGATATCAAGACAAAAGAAGAAAATTATCAGAAGGAAATTGCCGACAGAGATTTCAATGAGTTGTTGAAAGAAAGTATCACTGCATCAAAGGGCGTGAATGCCAAAGCAATTACTGCTCTTCTGGACGTAGATACGCTTAAGGCGTCAAAGAACCAGAAGGAGGACATTACAGCAGCATTGAAAGCATTGTCAGAGGCGGAGGACAGCAAAATGTTGTTCAGGGAGCCGGAGGCAAAGCAGGTAGAAACAGGAAATTTTATCGGACAGGTAAGAAAAACGGAAAGCAGTACAGATGATGCAGTTTTAAGGGCAGCAATGGGGCTTCCGCCTGTTCAGGAACAAAAATAGGAGGAAATGACAAATGCCAAATACAATTGTATTAGCAAAAAACTTTGTACCTCTCTTAGATGAGGTATACCAGAGGGAGTCTGTGACCAGTGATCTGACTGGTGATCCTGCAATGGCGAGAGCCGGAGCAAACGCGAAGGAGATTGTATATCCCCAGATTTCAGTAACTGGTCTTGGAGATTATGACAGGAATAGTGGATATACGCAGGGAACCGTAGATCTTAAATGGGTATCCACCGAGTATAACTATGATCGTGGAGCAAAATTATCTGTAGATGCTATGGATAATCAGGAAACATATAACATTGCATTTGGAATGGCTGGTGCAGAACTGATGCGTACCAAGGTTGCACCGGAGGCAGATGCTTTTACCTTTGCGGTGCTGGCAGGGATTGCAGGTATTTCTAAAGGTGAGCCAAAGACACTTGCGGATTCCGCGGCATTCCTGAATGCTCTTCTGGAAGCAAAAAATACAATGGATAATGACGAAGTACCGGAAGAGGGGCGTATTTTATATGCAATCCCTGAACTGCTTAATGGACTCATGATGATGGACACAACAAAATCCAAGGAAATCCTTGCATGCTTTACGATCAAGAAGCCGGTACCTCAGGGACGCTTCTATACATCCATTGATATGCTGGACGGAAAAACAGCCGGAGAAGAGGCAGGCCACTATAAAAAGGCTGCAAATGCTAAGGATATCAATTTTATGGTTATTCATAAACCGGCCATCATCAAGCATGACAAGCACGTAGTATCTAATGTTATACCTGCATCCGCGAATTCTGATGCAGATGCAGATATTGTAAAGTACCGTAAGTATGGGCTTGTTGATGTCTACAAGAACAAAGTGGCTGGTATCTATTTACATCATAAGGCATAGGAGGTATGTGTATGAGAACAGTAGGTTTAGGCGCAGCCGAAAATGAAAAACAAAGCAGTGAAGAACTAATTAAAAAGATTTCCAGGCTGGAAAAGGAAAATGCCGGTTTAAAGAAAGAAGTGGATTCTTTCAAAAAGAAAGCAAAGGCTTCTGCTGAAAAGAAGGAAAAAGCCGATCCTGATACAGAACCGGAAAAGGATTAAACAAGGAGGGAGCTTATTATGCCTTACATAAATTGGGAGTATTACAGCTCCCTTTATTCCGTGGTACCGGAAGAGGAGTTTGACAGGCTTTATATGAAAGCGTCTGGAAAATTTGATGTGTATACCCATATGAGGGCCAAGAACTTTGAAATTGCTTTTGATAATGATACAGCAACCGATTTTCAGAAGCAGGCTCACACCCAGATTCAGAATACAGTATGTGAACTTATGAATGCCCTATATGTGCAGGAAACCTCCGGCATGGGTACCGGAATTACTTCTGTAAGTAATGATGGCTATTCGGAATCATATAAGATCACCACAGCGGCAGAGAAGGAAGCGCAGCTTCATGCGATTGTGAAGAATGGTCTTTCCGGTACCGGATTGGCAGGCGCATTATGAGTGTACTGTTTACCGACACCATGACTGTTTATAACTACTATCGTGATTCAGAAACAGAAAAGGAAGTCTGGAACCGGTCAGTGGTTAAAGGCGTGCAGTGGAGCCATAACAAAAGTGAGGTTTCTGTTTCCGGCGGTATTCAGACTGAAAATAAAGTTGAAAAAATCACAGTGGATTTTCAGCGGAAATATGGAAACAAGCCTTATCTTCCACCCAATGAATATAAAAAATTGTCACCAGAGGAATGCAGAAATTATTGGACACTGGATGCCAAGTCAGGGCAGGACATGTTGGTATTGGGTGAAACTGATCAGGAGATAGGAAAGCAGTACCGGGTATCTGAACTGAAAAAAGATTACCAGTATGCTGTAATTGTAACTGCTGTCTCTGATAACAGGAACCGGATAAGACTTAAGCATATAAAGGCGGTAGGAAAATGAGTGGCCACAATTATGTTTGTAATTTCAACCTGGACGACTGTATCAAAACGCTTGGACTGGATGAAAGGGGAAAGGTTCAGCAGTATATTACGGAAGAGTTTAAGAAAAATGTTCAGTCTTATGTTCCAAATGATGAAGCAGAAAAGTATGAGGAGCCGCACAGGCTGATTGACAGCTGCCACATAGAGAATGACACGGACGTTGTATGGCAGACTCCTTATGCGAAACGTCTCTATTACCACCCGGAATATAATTTTCAAGGCGCACCTATGCGTGGAGCATACTGGGCCGATCGGTATATGCAGAATGGCGGAAAGGAACATCTTGAACAGGGAGCAAGAGAGGTTGTGAAAAAATGACAGTATCAGAAGCAATTATTAAGTGGATGAAAAGGTTTGATGCGTCAGAATTCCAGAAGCTGAAAAGAATTGATACAGACATGCAGTCGGCAGAAGTGGATTCCTATTCGCTGGTGAAAGAGCCAGTACAGAATGTGAAAAACTATTTGTCAGGGAAAAAGGAATATACAGACCACTATATGCTTCAGGCGAGATTGTCCAGCGTCAGCAATATGGAACGTATAGAAAATAACGGGTTCGGTGAAGCGTTGGAAAAATGGGTGTCACAAAAAAATATAGAACGCGATTTCCCAGTGATTCCTGATGCTGTTGTGAAAAGGATTAGTGTTACAACACCCTTTTATGCAGGAAAAACAGAAAATGATAATATTGTTTACCAAATGACGGTAGCAGTTAAATATGAAAAGGAGAAATGATAATGAGTGAAATGAGAGAAGTGCTCCGGCACTATTTTAATATTGGAACGCTTGCAAGCCCCAAATGGGTGCTTTTAGGTGATGGAATTACATCATTGACAGAGAATTTTAATCCAGAGAGCGAAACAAAGCAGTACATTAATCAGTCAAACGGAACTACAAATTTGAAGTCTTATACACCGTCAATCCCCATTGAAAGAGAGTATATCAGTGATGAATTGCAGAGGTGGATTGATGAAAAAGTGAAAATTCTTCCCACAGGCTCCAAAGCAATCAGCGAATATGTGCGCATCAATTTGCTGGATACTCCTGTTGATGGTGCGTACCCTGCTGTTAAGCGTAAATGCACTTATCAGTTTGACAGTATCGGCGGTGATGCAGGCGCCGAATTGGTTAATTCAATGACGCTTGGCGGAGTAGGTGACGGAATCCAGGGAACATTTACCGTAGAAGAAGGTTCAGAAGTCTTTACAGAAGCAGCATAAAACAGTGTAGAAGAAAGGAAATGGCATGGCAAGAGAGTTTAGAACCAGTAACCAACAGGAAGAGAATCTTGCAAAAGTTTTTTTAAACAGTGAGGATGATTTCATTTATATTAATGAAAAGGATGCATCCATTTTTGATAAATTTGCAGCCTTTTTGAAATGGCTGGAAGGAAAAGACGCTGATCTTGACAGAAAGGAAACGGAATACAGGCAGAAGTTTGGAAATGAAGTTATTACACGTGCTGATGATGGCAGCATAGAAAATGTCAATGCAGATGCTTTTGTTGAACTCAGCAGACTGAGAACAGATACATACAGGGAAGCGGCGGAACAGATTGAATCCATATTTGGGGCAGGTACATTACATAAATATTTCCGCAAATTTTATGAAATTAATCCTGATTTTGTACCGGATGATGAATGCATCTATGATTTTCTGGAGGAAATAACCCCTGTCCTTAATGAATTGTTTGCAGACCGTTCCAAACGTATTGCCCTTAAGTATAACCGCGACCGTAAGGGTGGAAAGCGCAATAGATTCAGGAGCAAGGAAGAAATTATCAGGGATAGCATGGGAAGGAAATAATATGTTCAATATTATGCTTGATCCAGTTCCTACAGCTTGGGAAGGGTTTCCGATCGATTCTGATTTCAGGACAGGGATACAGATCAGCCAGATTTTTGAAGATAAAGAGATGATGGATGCAGAGAAGTTTTCAGCAGCGTCAGAACTTTTATTTACAGGAATTATGCCATACCCGGAAGAGCAGGTGCAGGCAATCCAATGGTTTCTTTCAGGATGGAATCATGACAATATCCCCAAGAGTAAAAATACAGTCAGAGTAATGGACTATGACGTAGACCAATGGAGAATTTACAGCGATTTCAGGCATCATTATGGTATTGATCTGCATACTGCTGAAATGCATTACTGGCAGTTTATGGGGCTGCTTACTACACTTGAAGAGTGTGCATTCACACATGTCATTGAAATAAGGACAAAAAAAGTGACAGCTAAAATGAGTAATGAAGAAAAGGTAGCTATCGCCAAGGCCAAGAAAATGTACGCCATTGAACAGTCGGAAGAAAAAATTCCAGATGAAGTGAAGGAAAAGAACCTGGAAGCAATAAAAATGTTTGAAGAAATGAGAAAAGCCAAACCCTAGAGAGCCTTTGAGCCGGTTTCCTTTAATGGAAATTGGCTCTTTCTCTTTAAAGGTGGCCGATTATGGGAAACTATGATGCAGAAATCAGGGTGTCGACCAAGGTTGAAACAAGCCAGATGCAGAAACTGCAGATTCAGATTGATAAGGCCTGTAACAAGGTGGAAACCCTTACAAAAGAATATGACGAATTAAAGAATAAGAAGATTCCTACACAGGGATATAAGGATTTACAGGAAAGACTATCCGCTGCAAAAAAAGAGATGGAAAAATTGAAAGCACAGGATAGCAAGTTTTCAGCCCTTGATGAAAAAATTCAGAAACTTTCACAGTCTTCTGCTGAATATGCGGCAAAAATGAAAGAACTTGCGGAGCAGAAAATACCAACACAAGAATATACAAATGCTCAAAAACAAGTAGGCGCACTCGAGAAAAAATTATTTGCTTTGTATGATAGGCAGGATAAATTTCTTGCTACTGGTGGAAAAAATGATTCTTCCACCTACAAAAAAATGATTTATGACGCAGAGAAACTTGATATAAAACTCCGGCAGGCAGAAGCCGATATGAAGTCTCTTGTTGATTCCGGTAAAGCATTTACCCTTGGAACGGACACAGAACAATATAAAAATATTTCTTCAAAGTATGAATCTGTCAATCAAGAGTTAGAAAAGCAAAATGAATTGCATAGTGGGATTGCACAGAAACAGGCTGAATCAGTACAAAAAGTAATTGAACTAAAAGCCCAAATGAATCAGTTGGTTGAAGAAGGAAAAGCATTTTCTATCGGTAGTGAGGAGGAAATCAGCAGCAAGTTCAACGAGCTTGAAATGGCTAAGGCAGAACTTCGTATGCTCATCACTAAAATGGATGAGCTGGGAATGAAGCCCACTAAAGTTTCAGACGGACTTAAAAAGATAGGCAGTGCTGCCAAGAAAGCATTTGGTGAAGTTAGTAAAGGCAGTTCAAAAGCCAGAGATGGGATTTCATTGTTAAAAAACTCTGCGAATAAAGCATTCTTGGCAGTATCTCATGGAGCCAAAAACAGTACAAATATGTTGTCTGCATTTACGAAACGGTTAAAAGGGTTAGCAGCGTCAGCTTTTATATTTAATCTGTTTTCTAAAGGATTCAATTTCATGGTTTCCAGTATGAAAACGGGATTTACGAACCTGATGGAGTACTCAAGTAGTTTTGCAAACAGCATACAGTCTGTAAAAAACTCATTAAGTACGCTGGGAAACCAATTCGCGGCAGCGTTTGCACAAATAGTCCAGATGGTTATTCCCTGGCTTACAAATTTTATCAATGTTATTTCCAAAGCAATGACCTATGTTGCACAGTTCATAGCAATACTGGGAGGAAAAAGCACATTCACACGTGCCAAGCAGATTCAGGATTCTTACAATAAATCTCTAGCAGGCACTGCGTCAGCAGCCAAAAAAGCAGCCGGTGCGCTTGCAAAGTTTGATGACCTAGACGTGCTGCAAAAAAAAGAGGATGATGCCGCAGGTGGGGCAGGTGAAGTGGCAGGAGATTTGTTTGAGGAAGTTCCGGTTGATAATAAACTGCTGGATTTTGCAAAAAAGTTTAAGGACATTCTTTTAAAATTATTTGCTCCGTTGAAAGAAGCATGGGAACGAGAAGGCGAGTTTGTAATAAGAGCATGGAAATATGCTCTTGAGGAAATATGGAAGCTGATAAAAGACATAGGGCGCGATTTCTTGACTGTGTGGAATCAGGAAGAAACCATACAGATGCTTGCAAACCTTCTCCATATCCTGGGTGATGTGGGATTGATTGTAGGAAATATAACACACTCACTGGATGAAGCATGGAACAAGAATAATACTGGCCTGCATATTCTTGAAAATATTCGAGATATCTTTGCGGTAATTATCCAAAATATTCGTGAAGCGGCTGACTTTACGGTGGAATGGAGTAAGACACTTGCTTTTTCACCATTGTTAGAATCCATAGAGCATCTTACAAGGGCATTAGTACCATTTGCTGATTTTGTGAGTGGTACGCTGGCTGATTTTTATACGCAGTTTATTCTTCCCTTGACAAGCTGGACTTTGTCAGAAGAAGGAATGCCAAGATTAATAAATATTTTTGGTAATTTCATGGATGCAGTGAATTGGGAAGCACTTAGATCAGCACTTAAGAATCTTTATATTGCATTAGAACCTTATGCAGAAGCTATAGGGGAAGGATTAATTGATTTTATAGAAAAGCTGAAGAGATTTGGGGTAGATTTTTTAAATTCTCTTCCAGTTCCAATACAGGAACTTGCTAGTGCTTTAGAAAGTGGACATCCAGATAAAATTCGTGAGTGGGCAAGTGCAATTCTAGAATTTATAGCAGCAATTGAAGCTTTAAAGTTTGCATTTAAAGGATTTGAAAAAATAGGCGAAATTGTAGCTATAGTAAAGGTTGGAGTAGAGGGATTATTTTCATTGCTTCAAATGATGAACCCAGGAATGATTGGTGAAATCGGAATTAAGCTAGGTGACCTATTAACAGGGAGTATTCTAGATCCTAGAGAATGGGATAATTGGATAGGTGATTGGGCGAATGCAGTATATGACTTTCTCATGGACGGAGCAGATAGACTGGGGGAATTTCTTGCAACGACATTCAGTATAGAAAATACGCTATCTTGGTTTGATAAAGCGTATGAAAGTTTCAAACAGGGTGGAATCCATATCTTTGAAGGTATATTAGAAGGATTTGTAGGTGCATTGATTTTAATACCAGAGGTAATAGTGAATTTCTTTGAGGCTTTTTGGAATGAACTTTGCTATATTTTTGGAATTGCTAGCTCGGCAAAAGAAATGAATCCTATAGGCGAATATATACTTCTCGGAATAGTTGAAGGATTTAGAGCTGCATTTTCTTATTTCACGGAAGTACTCAAAGAATGGTGGGAAAATTATGTTATTCCTTGGTTTTCAGCGGATAAATGGATGGAGCTTGGGGAAAATATTAAGCTGGCCTTTGTTGAAATATGGACAGGCATCCAGGAGTGGTTTACAGAATTTTGGGCTATCTTTACGGAAAACTTGTTTGCAATATGGGAAAATATCCTTCTGTTTTTTACCGAAACATGGGAGAATATCACTTTACTTTTCCAGACATTTATTGATTTTATTAATGAGACAGTTATTCCCATCTGGCAGGAATCATGGGGTATGGCAGGCAGTTTGTTTCAAAGTTTCCATGATCTGATTGACCGTTTAATCAAGGCAGTTAAGGAATTTTTGGACGGATTTATGAAGAGTGTAAAGCTGCTTGTCAATGGTGACTGGAAAGGGGCATGGGATACTGCCAAAGAAGTATTCAGTGCATTTAAGGCAAAAGTGGATGAGATTATCAAAGCAGTGAGAGCTATATTAGAATCCTTTTTTGAATGGGTGTCAGGAATGATATCCGGTGTGCTGGAATCCATCAGTAATATAGGCAATGCAGTAAAAGGCGCCTTTTCAGGCGGTGATTTTAGCGGAAAGTCGGCTTTAACAGCCGCGGCTGCGGTACCATACAGTTTTAACGATATGCCGCATCTGGCAGATGGTGCAGTTATTCGCGGAGGTAATCCATTTATGGCAGTTCTGGGTGATCAGAGAGCAGGGCAGACCAACATAGAAGCGCCATTATCGACCATTAGGCAGGCAGTAAGGGAGGAAATGTCAGGAATGAATTTTGGCGGTGGAAATATCAGTGCGGATATGACGCTTGATGGGGAAACAGTTGCACGACTTCTTGTCCCTTACATAATAGATGAAATGGGCAGACAGGGGCTTGACGTGGATATACTGGGGGTAACGTAATGACATTTAATAGAGGTTTAATTGTGGATGGAAGGTATTTTGACATTCCAATGATATCTTTGAAGCGCGAAGCACCATTTCTTGATAAATTTGCAGAGCGTGTGGAAACCGGAGATCTGGAACGGGAACTGATAGGCGTTTATTACAATTTTACCCTGTCAGCAGGAAGCAGTGATGATTTTGGAGATACGGATTATGAGGAATTTTGGGATTTCATGACTGCGCCAATAGAGTTCAGGGAATTTTCTCTTCCTTTGAAAAAGGGCTACTACAGTTTTAGAGGATATATAACAAATGTATCCGACGAATATGAAAAAATCTTGGGGGAGGATGCAGTATTTAAAGGGTTTACCTGTAAGATGATTGCAAAATCCCCAGCGAGGATGCCATGAAGACAGAGTTTTTTGTTGACTACGATTTATACGACACAACTGCATTACAGGACGCTGTAGAGAGCACAGAAAGCAATTCCTCCTTTGCTGATATCAGGAAGATTAAAGAGGGCATACCGGCGCCATCCTATGGAACTTTGGAACATAACTTTTTTGTTCTGGATGGCAGTATGAAAGAATTCCCGGATGCTCCTGACAATCTGGCATATTTTTCAAAAGATTTCATCCAGACAAACAGCAATTATCAGTATTGTGGTGGAGAAATGTATGCTGGTGATAATCTGGACGGTTCTGTGGATGAAGTCTATAAAAAGCAGTCTGTTGAAGTACAATTTACAGAAAATCATACAAGCTATGGGATAACACTGTATTTTTTGGATGCGTATCCAACTGAAATAGAAGTGTTATGGTATGATCTTTTCGGCACTTTGAAATCAAGAAAAAGATTTTATCCAGATTCGCTGGTGTATTTCTGTAAGAACCAGGTAGAGGAATATGGGGGCATAGAAATCGTGTTTCTGCGCGCACTTCCCTACCACAATGTAAAACTACAGTATATTGAGTACGGTACAAAAATTGTGTGGGGAAGTGAGTCCATTAAGTCAGGAAAACTTATGAATGACACTGATCCTATCAGTGACAAGATCAAGACGGATAAATTAACATTCAGCTTTGTGGATGCAGCAGATGAATTTAACCTTGGAAACGCAAACGGAATTCACAGGACCTTTCAAAGAAACCAGCAGATGTTTCCTTATGAAATGGTAAGGGGAAGAAAGATACCTCTTGGGACATTTTTTCTTGACAGCGTGAGCACCACAAAGAATGTCACAAAAATATCAGCAGTTGATTATAAGGGAAAGCTGGCAAATACGGATTTTATGTCCGGGCGCATGTATGAAGGCGAGAGAGCCGGGAAACTGATAGATGAAATCATGGAAGCAGCCGGAATTACAGATTATGTGGTGGATGATGAGACTGCCGACATGTTGCTTTTCGGCACCTTAAAAATCCAAACCTGTCAGAAAGCGTTAAGGGAAGTTTTATTTGCATGTGGGAGCGTTATTAATACTTCCCACAGGACAGGAATTGAAATCAGGAAGAACAATAGAATTGTTACCTCTGATATTCCGAGAAGCCGGAAGTTTTCTACTACATATCAGATTGATAAGTATGTGTCAGATGTGAAAGTAAAATATAAGACATGGACGCTGGAGGACAAAGAAAGTGAGATAACCAAGGGGACTTATGATGCAGGGATACATACAATTCAATTGTCCAACCCTGCCGCCAATATGACAGCAAGTGCAGGGCTGATATTGGAGCAGACGCCTTATTATGTAGTGCTCAAAATGGACGAAAGTTCAGAAGTCATTATAACCGGACAGAAATACACAGGTGAGGAATTAGCAGCGCAGGCAGGGATTGAGCATATTAAGCCTGGAGAAATGAGAAACATCAAAACCTTTTCAGGAACGCTCCTTAATTTTGAGTCAGCAAAGCGTGCAGCCGAAAATATTCTTGATTATTATGGGCTGCAGCAGATCATAAAAACAAAGCATCTTGCCGAGGATGAAAAAACAGGGGACTGGGCTGAAATTGAAAATACGGTATCAGACCATGCAAATTTTGTGGTAGCAATAGAATCCCTGTCAACTGATCTGACCGGCGGATTTATCAGTACATCAAAGTGCCGGGGATATTTTAAAACAGTTACAGACTATTATTTTGCAGATGGTGAGTTATATGCAGATGAAGGAATGGGGGCAGTGATTTAATGAACAGACCAGAAATACAAAGTGTGTCAATTTCTCCTAATCCTGCAAATGCAAAAACATCCATAAAGATAGCGGTACAGGTGACAGATAAAGTAATCACGTTTGGAAAGACATTAGAATATGCAAAGGAAATTTATTCAGGGCAGCAGATAGGAGTGATATAGAATGGCAATCAGCAGAGTAAGGGTAAAAATTAATGGGGTATGGACAAATCTTACCTATAACAGCACTACCGGCAGATATGAGGGGACCATAGCAGCGCCGGCGGCAACATCTTACAATCTTTCCGGGCAGTATTATCCTGTGATAGTGGAAGCGACAAATGATGCAGGCACGGTTACCACAAAGGATGATTCAGATGCAGCCCTTGGGAGCAGTCTTAGACTGACTGTAAAGGAGACGGTAAAGCCGGTTATTACACTTATTTCCCCAACAAACGGTTCTTATATCCAGAACAGCAATACGTCTGTCATTTTTACGGTACTTGATGAAGCAAATGGAAGCGGAGTGAAAGAAAGCAGCATAACCATGAAGGTGGATGGGGTTCCGGCGGTACTTGCAAAATCTTCCGTAACAAATGGATATCAATGTACATATACCCCGGAAGATTCTATGAGTGATGGGAGCCATACGATAGTCATTGATGCACAGGATAATGACGGTAATGCAGCTTTGCAGGTAAGTGCATCCTATGTCATAGACACGGTGCCACCGACGCTTACCCTGTCAGAGCCTACATTTGCAATTACCAATCAGCCTTCCTGCGTATTCAGCGGCACAACCAATGACAATTTGAGCACACCGGTATCCGTGGAATTTATGCTGAACGGAGAAGATGCAGGGAGTGCAGCAGTTGATTTCAGCGGTAATTTCTCAAAAACCTTAACCCTGACGGAAGGAGAAAATAATATAAAGGTGGTATCAACTGACAAGGCAGGCCGGAGCACAACGGTCACAAAAACTGTAAAACTTGATACTTCCATACCTCAGATAACTAATGTTTCTTTTGAACCCAATCCGGTCAGCACGTCACAGCCGGTAAAGATTACTTTAGAGGTGGTCTGATATGCAGATAAGCATTAATGTGGGTTCCGACATCATGTATGTGGGGGGAACGGTTAACGGAATTGAAACACTGTTTGAGGGGATAGCTGGTCATACATTCACCGCTGATGTGGCGCAGTCTTCTGATGATAAATATGTACTCGAACTACAGCTCGTGGATGAAGCAGGAAACACCAGTGAATATAAGGACACATTTGAATATATTCTTCCATTCTTTGTATACGACCGGACACAGGAAGACGTTGACAGGGTGAAGGAGTTAAACAGGAAGTATCTGAAAGGTACCATTACAGAAGAAGAAAAGCAGGAATGGAACACAGGCATAAATGGAAAGGTGGGATTAAAGGGTGCACTAAGTTTATCTGATATAAAAAGGATAGAAAATAATGTGAAGGTAATAGGAGAGCTGGTTGCGGCTGCTGTAAGCATCAGGGAATGGAATTATGGAGATATTCCAAGGGTAAGCGATTATGCAAGGATATGCAGTAATGTGCAGAAAATACGTTCAGCCTTTATCACGCATTCTGATACGCCGGAAGTGCCAAAGCAGCCGCTTAATACCTATCAGAAGTGGAACGACATAGAAAAGATACTGCATGATGTGTATTACATTTATGTACGACTAAAAAACAGTTATTATTACTGCGGTACGGAAATGTACGCAGGGGAAGGGATTGGTGATTTATAAATGGCATTTAAAAAGAAAACATGGAAAGACAGACTGGTTGAGTTTGCAGGAAGGAGGACATTAAAAAGAATATCTGGAAGTGCAGACAGTCAAATGGTAGTTGATGTTAGCAGAAATGAGGGAACCGTATCACAGGCCGGAGATGCGTTTTCAGCGGCAAACATGAATGATCTGGAGCAGAGGATTGCAGATGAGTTTAGTTCCATAAATAATAATTTAAAGGGCTTTACCCCTATTGTTGACAGTACCGGCAGAATAACCGGATATAAAACACAGGCAGGTGCAGATACAGTATTCCCTTTTAGAAATATAGAGAATAATAGTATCACATTTGGCGGAGTTAATGTTACTCGCAGTGTACCGTTAAGAGCTTTACCGCGATTTGTTATTGTAACGTGCAATGTAGGAGCATCAAATGTTACAGGAATTTGGTATGATGGCGTTTTTATAAATCATGCTATAATAAAATCGGTAAGCGACAGTGAATTAATCATTATAAGTCAATGGAGCGAAACATACACATATTCTTATTATTTGATATATTAGATGCTATTATTGTATTTTCTTAAATAATTATTTACATACTTAGCAAAAATAAAAAAGAAAGGAACCAAGCAAATGAACAAAATTATTTTTTCAGACAACACAGAAATTCAAATTTCAAACGTTACCCAGTCAGGAGACGCCTTAACAGTTACAATTGACACATCAGATGCCAATTCTGTTATTGAGAAATTCCGTGACAAAGCGGCAACTTCTGTTATGCGGTATTATGCAGATACAGATTTATTACGTGGATATTCTGGATTTGTCAAACTGTGCAGTATTACATTTAATCCCAATATTGTTGTTGACATTGATTATGAACTTGAGGACCCATGTACAGAAAGCGGATTTGTGGAGCATACCACAGACAGATGTATTGTAACTATGAAAAAAGTTTCCATGCTTGCATCAGTAGCAGGACAGACAG
>DKUR01000118.1 GCA_002490775.1 Lachnospiraceae bacterium UBA7199
ACTTCCTTCAAAAATTATACGCATACATTTACAGGAATATAAAAAAAGAAAAAGCAGATACAAAATATTTGTTTGCGCATATTTTATCATTACTGCCCTGCTGATGTTAACCGCTCTTGCCCAGCCTAATCAAACCACAGCATTTTTTATGCTTTTTTCATTGCTTTTTGGATGCTTTTTTATCTATCCGGCCATTACCAGAATGCAGGCATGCGGCACGATTATTTCTGTTATTTTGGAAAACTATCCTGAACTGAAAGAACAATCATCCTGAACTCATGTCCCTTCCAAAGGTACAAAAATGTTGAAAAATAATACAAAAGTATTGAAATATGTTGTATAATAATGCTGTTACAGATGACAACATGGAGGGGGTATAAAATGAAACGGGAAAAAACAAAAAGCAACTCATCTTTTATGTTATTTGGCATCCGAAATAAAGTCGTGCTTTGTTTTTTGGTTCCAATTATTTTTATGATAATCGTTGGTGTTTCTGCTTATCAGAAAGCGGCAACAGGAATGCGTGAAAATTTTCAGGAAAGTACGATCCAGACTATCAGCATGGCCAAAGATTACATAGAAATGAGTTGTATGTTTATAGAAAGTGAAGGCACCAGGTATGCTTTTGCCACAAATGTATCCAACTATGTGGGAGGTGCCCTGGAAAACGATCCGGTAGAAAAAATGCTTGCATTGGAAAACCTAAATCTAGACCTGCGTACCTCTCTTACAGCAAATTCATTTATTAGCGGCATTCATATCATACCAAATGAAAATCTTGCTATCCTTACCACAGGAGCAAAGCAAAATGAAAAAGGAATTTTAAGTGAACACAAACAGGAAGTGGCTTCTTCCGCACGTAGTATTTTAACATGGATTGATTCACACGCTGCCTTAGATGCTGCTTTAGGAACTGATTATTCAACTTATATATTAGCATATGAAAAACTGACTAAGTATAGTGATGGTTGTGTTGTAATAGATATCAGCCGGTCTTTCATCGAAGATTTCATCAACGGAATTGATTTGGGAGAAGGAAGCGTTGTAGGTTTTGTAACTGAAAACGGCAGAGAAATTATCTCACAGGCTTCAGCCGATGGAGAAAATACAACTCCAGAAACTTCAGACAATGAAACTGTATTTTTTGATCAGGAATTTTTTCAGTCAATTGATCCTGAAAATCCCACAGGCGCCCTTGAAGTGGATTTCCGCGGTGAAAAATACCTTTTTATCTACAGCAGGAGCAGTGAAATTAATGTCACCATATGCGGCCTGGTTCCTATGAGTGTTGTCACCAATCAGGCACTTGAAATACGGACACTGACTATGCAGCTTACGATCCTTGCCGGCATTATTGCAATGATTATTGGAATTACCATTGTGACAGGCATTCAAAACAATATGAAACGTATTTCCGGAAAGCTTGGAGAAGTATCAAAAGGTGATCTGACTGTTGAAATCAACGCCAAAGGACATGATGAATTCAGAGGTCTTGCCGGTTCGGCATCAAATATGGTAGCCAACACGAAAAAGCTTGTTAAAAAGGTAAGCAAGGCAACTGGCGAACTGGAAAAATCCTCTAAGGATGTGGAAAAGGTATCTGACACGATCACTGACTATTCTAATAAAATTACCCAGGCAATCAGTGAAATCAATGATGGTATAAGCAAACAATCAGAACATGCCCAGGAATGTGTAACTCGCACCAATATACTGTCTGATGAAATACAGGAAGTCGGAAAAGTCGTTGAAAAGGTGGAACTGTTGGTAAATGAAACCGAAGGAATGATTCATAAGGGCATGGAAATCGTAAACATGTTGGGAAAACGTGCCGAAGAAACCACTGAAATTACTTCCAAAGTAGGTGAAAGCATAGAAAATTTAAAAAAGGAATCAGAAATTATCAATACTTTTGTTGATACTATCACTTCCATCTCGGTGCAGACCAACCTTCTTTCCCTGAATGCATCCATTGAAGCGGCAAGAGCTGGGGCCGCCGGAAGAGGTTTTGCAGTTGTAGCAGAAGAAATTAGAAATCTGGCAGATGACTCTGCCAAAGCCGCCGGTGAAATCAGCAACAATGTATCACATATTATGATGCAGACTGTTAACAGTGTAGAACAGGCAGATCAGGCCAGAAGTATGGTTGCCCAGCAGGGAAAAGCAGTTGAAAATGTTGTCAGTGTATTTGGTTCCATGACTCAGAAGCTTACCCAGCTTGTAGAAGGCCTTAAAGAAATTGTAACAAGCATTGAAAAGGCAGATGAAGAGCGAAATGACACTCTCCAGGCTGTTATGAATATATCAGATATTATAGCGGATACTTCAAACAGAGCGGAAACTGTCAATGAAATTGCGGAACAGCTCCTCACCAACGTAAAGAATTTAAATGTAACAGCAGATGTACTTGGGGAAAATATGGATGACCTAAAATCTGAGATTGATGCATTTAAAATCTGATTAACTGATTTATATATTACAAATGAATATAGCTAGCAGCCGCTCCGATACAAAATGATATTCCACGCATCTACTTCACAAAGGACATATCAAAGTGTATTGGAGCGGCTGTTTTATATTTAACGTAAATATGGCCCGTAAAACGTGGCTCCATTGTTTTTAATACATCTTTTCCATTTCTTCTGCTTTTATTTCAAGAAAATCCAAATACGCCTTTGTCTGCGGAATTGCATTTACTGCAAATTGAAGCATATCTTTTTCGGACCATCCATTTATCATCTCGTAGCGTTCTGCCAGTTTTTCCAACCTTACCTCTAACTCTTGATTGTCTATAATATGCGTTAATTCAAACTGTTTAATAACTGCACCTCCCTTTACTTGAATATTAATTTTCTTTACTTCAAATGCTATGATGTCTTTAAAAGTATGCTGTTTTTTTCTATTTTTATTCCTGTTAATTAGTTTATTATACATGTATGTGTTTATATATCATTTGCTTTATCATACTTTCTCTTTATAAGCATTGTCTATAAAAAGAGTTATATTTTAAACATTGCTTACTTATAATAATTACATGGAGAAAACAGCTATGAAATATTTACACATGAGATTACCTGAGATTTTGGAAGAAAAAGGAATTTCCCGGGCCAGATTATGCAAAGATCTGGACTTACAAAGAACAAATTTAAATAGATATTACAGAGATAATTTTCAAAGAATTGACTCTAACCTGATTGTAAGATTATGTGAATATCTTGACTGTGATGTTTCCGATTTGTTAGAATTGCGGGAAAAATAGCAGCACATTATAATTATAACTGCAAATCGGTGTTGGGGGAATGTTATGAACAAGCGGGAATTTATTTCTATAGCAGTTTTGACTTTGGTAATTGCATTTATGGATATAACGGGTATCCCAAGTATATTCTTTGTCAATATTCAGGCTGCAGACATAGAGCCTTTTTATTTTACGCTGATGATTAATTTCTTGATTATAGGAGCAATAGCTTACTTATTTTTAAAAATATTGTGCCCTAAATGGAAATTGGGATTTACAAAAACAGGATTCATAGATGGATTCAAAAAATATGGAATCATAGGTGTGTTGGTTGCAATAATAGGATTTATCGCTTTTTATATTGGATTATCACCTTTTGACCGCCAGCCATCTATTGCAAAAGTACTTGTTGAAGGTGTTATATATTATGTTGGTGTTGCAATAATCGAAGAATTGTATGTGAGAGGTTTATTACTTAATCTGATTGAAAAAATGTTTGCAAAAAGCAAAAACAGCACTTTGATTGCGGTTGTATCATCAGCCCTGGTCTTTGGATTGGGACATATATTTGGTGTGTTAAACCAGCCATTACTTGTTATCGTAAGCAAAGTTGTCTGGACTGTAGGTATGGGTATATTCTTCGGAATGGTTTATAAGAAGACAAATAACTTGTGGTTGCGAGAGAGTTTCAAATTTTGTGTA
>DKUR01000102.1 GCA_002490775.1 Lachnospiraceae bacterium UBA7199
TTTTGCGAGGAAATGCTTGAAAATCACGATGAGAGACCTACCAATTCATTTCTTTATAATCTGGTTATGGATACCTATTCTTTTGGCTACAATGCGTCGCACTTTGTAGATATGCCAATCAGCCACAAGGTTTTTCTGGCACAGTTTGACACCATCAAAAAAATCGCCAGTGAGGAGCCCTGCGTTATCGTAGGCCGCTGCGCCGACTATGCCTTAAGCGATTTGAAAAACTGCGTGCATGTTTTCATTTATGCAAATGAAGAATGTAAAATAAAGCGGATTATGGAAAAGTATAATATGGATGCGGCCAAGGCTAAGGATACCTGTATCAAAAAGGATAAACAGCGCCAGAGCTATTACAACTATTATTCCTCCAAAAAATGGGGCCGCGCCGACAGCTATGATTTATGTATTAACAGCAGCGTCCTTGGCGTTGAAGGCACCGTAAAATTGCTCATACAGTATATTGAAGATTTCGAAGCTAAGAATAATTAAAAAAATGCTTTCTTTTACTACAGACGATAAACGCCCCGGTAAAAGAAAGCATTTTTTATGAGTCGATTTGTGACTTGAGAGCGGCCTACAACTATTCGCAAAACCCTTGTTTAACGAATAGTTGCTTCGTGACCGGCACCCTTAAGGCTTTTTTCGTATCGTCCGCCAGGATGCTGATTTTTGTTTTGAGCCACAGCCTCTTTGATAAAATCATCTTTATCTACAAAATCAACGGAACTGTTATACTTTGTGATGAACCTGACATAATCGTCCGGCTTTGTCTGTTCCGGCTTTCTTTTTGTATTTGCTGTATTCTTTTTGTAATTGGCCTGGAATGCGTTGACGGCGTCTGTCCTGGGCGTGCGTTTTCTCCTGATTTTTATGATATGATATACATTAAAAATAATGATAAATACCACAAGCCCGATGATTCCGGGAACCGCTAATCTGATATCCATGCAAATACTCCTTTTTATCGACAAGCTGTCAGTAAGCTGTCTTGTAAAGTGCGGCAACATTCTTTACTGGCAAATTTACCGGCAAATTTCATCCGAATCCAGGACAATTGTGAACGGTCCGCTGTTAACCAGTGAAATATCCATATGTTCGCCAAAGACACCGGATGCCACATGAGAAACCTCCTCTGAGCATTTTTTCAGAATATATTCATACATCTCATTGGCAAACTGCGGATTTCCGGCTTTGGTGAAGGATGGACGGTTCCCCTTGCGGCAGTCGGCGTATAATGTAAATTGTGAAATAATTAACAATTCTCCATTTACACTTTTAAGATCTAAATTTGTTTTTCCATTTTCATCTGAAAAAATTCGTAAATGAAGCATCTTATTGATCATTTTATCTGCAATTTCGTAAGAATCTGAATCACAAACACCTACAAATACAACAAATCCATGCTTAATAGAGCCCACTACTTTTTCTTCTACTGATACACTGGCCTTTTCTACTCTTTGAATGACAAACTTCACTTAATTATTGCTCCTTATTTTTATCTGCATCATCAGAAGTACTACTCCCCTCTTCTGATTTGTTTTCATCCGCTTTGTATTTCTTATTAAATTTAAAAAAGGGACTTTGTGTTTTTGTTTTTGTAACTTGTGGCACAAAAACATCCTTATCCTGAATGTAATCAACATTCATATACTTGTTTGTTTCAGAAGGCAGTCCTCTTTTCTGTAACAACCTGTTGGTTATGCGTTTTATCATGGCATATATAACAGCAAAAAACGGAACACCAATGATCATGCCGGGGACACCCATAATACCGCCAAAAATCGTAATTGAAAAAATTACCCAAAATCCGGATAAACCTGTAGACTGACCTAATATTCTAGGTCCAATAAAATTACCATCCACCTGCTGAAGCACCAGTATAAAAAGGATAAAGTATATACACTTAACAGGATTAACCATTAAAATAAGTATTGCACTAGGAATTGCCCCTAGATATGGGCCAAAGAACGGTATCACATTGGTTACACCTACGATCACACTGATTAACAGTGCGTATGGCATTTTTAAAATGCTTGTACCGGCAAAGCAGATAAATCCTATGATAATGGAATCAATAATTTTTCCACTAATAAACCCGATAAATGTATCACTGATAAAGCGGGTATCTTTAATGATTTGATTAGCTGTTTTGGTATTAAACAGTGCAAAAGTTATCTTCTTTCCTTGTCCAGCAAAGGTTTCTTTACTAAAAAGAACATAGATAGAAATAACCATTCCTATAATAAAATTCCATAATACATTAAGTACACTAATCATACTTAAGGACACCTGTTTCACAAAAGTTTCCAGATGAGGAACAATGCTGTTATTTAAATAATTTAAAAATTCCTCGGAATATGTGTCCAAAAAACGCAGCACAATTGCTTCGATATCCGGATTATCCTCCAAAAACTTGGTTGACCAAATTGTCAGGTTCTGCATATAATATGGAAATTGGTAGGAAATGCTTTTAATGCTTTTGACAATATTGGGAATTAATATAGAAAAAAATCCATAAATCAATAACAAAATAATTACAATTGTAATCATAACAGAAAAAGCTCTGATACATTTTTTTTGTTTTATTGAAGCTTCCTTTTTATCTTTAATAAATGCAGGAATCAAAAATTTTTTTTCTATTCCATTTACAATGGGCGTCATAAGATAGGCAAAGATAATACCATATAACACTGGGCTTAATATTTTAAAAATGGAATTAAGCTGTGCAGAGAAACGATCTCCATGAAAAACCAGATAATAGAAACAGATAGATGCTGCTATTACTAAAAATGCTGTCAATCCAAACCGGAAATATTTTTTAAAAATCTGCATTTTCATATATTGTTGGGAAACCCCATAGCCTCCTTTATGAAATAAATAAAAATTTAGCACTGAACTCAGTATAACATTTTTTTGAAAAAGATACTATGTCTTATTTCTAAAATATGATAGAATTAAATAAAATTTGCATTCTGGAGGCTCAACTTATGACATTACAAAAAGTACTCAGTTTTATTCGGCGTGCGGTAGATGATTACCATATGATAGAAGCCGGTGACAGCATTGCAGTTGGGATTTCCGGGGGGAAAGACAGCCTTACTCTGCTCTATGGACTTCACGGGCTTATGCGGTTTTATCCGAATTCCTTTCAGATTCATGCAGTAACCGTAGATCTTGGCTTTGATAATTTAAACTTAAATCAGATACAGACTTTATGTAATGAACTTAAGGTTCCCTATACAATTGTAAAAACAGATATTGCAGATATTATATTTCATCAGCGTAAGGAAACAAATCCTTGTTCCTTATGTGCAAAAATGAGAAAAGGTGCATTAAATGAAGCTATAAAGGCTGCTGGATGCAACAAAGTTGCATATGCACATCACAAAGATGACGTAGTGGAAACTATGCTTATGTCATTGATTTATGAAGGAAGATTTCACACATTTCATCCTGTTACCTATTTAGACCGTATGGATTTGACAGTCATCCGACCGCTTATGTATATGAATGAATCTGATGTTATTGGATTTGTAAACAAACATCAGATTCCAGTTGTGAAAAGCCCCTGTCCTGCTGACGGATATACAAAACGGGAATATGTAAAACAACTGATACAGCAGCTTAATAGGGACAATCCTGGTGTAAAGGAAAGAATGTTTACTGCCATTCAAAATAGTGATTTAAAGGGCTGGAGGATACTGCATGGAAAATAGTAAGAATTATCATGATGAGCAGAATAATTTAAATACGTTAAAGATGCGTGAAGTTGTTGCTACTCTTCCCTCCTTTTGTAAACAGTTTTTTCGCGGAATACAGGAATATACTTCCTCCCGTACCAGACTTGCCTATGCCTATGATATCAGAGTTTTTTTTGAATTTCTCCATAGCCATAATAGTGCCTGCTCAAAAATGGAAATTGTAGATTTCCCGCTGTCAATTCTTGATAAGATTACACGTGAGGATATAGAAGAATACCTTGATTATATCAGCTATTATATTAAGGATGATAAAGAATATACAAATAATGAAAGAGGTAAAAAAAGAAAACTATCAGCCTTAAAAAGCTTTTACAATTACTTTTTTTGTGCAGAACTGATAAAAACAAATCCTGCCGCTTTAGTACCGCTTCCCAAACAGCACGAAAAAGAGATCGTCCGGCTTGACGCAGATGAGGTTGCCATTTTATTGGATCAGGTTGAAGCTGGTGAAAAATTAACTGCCAATCAGCTAAGGTATCATGAAAAAACCAAAATACGTGATGTAGCGCTGCTGACGCTTCTACTAGGAACAGGAATTCGTGTTTCTGAATGTGTAGGGCTGGATATTGGTGATGTTGACTTTAAAAATAATGGCATTAAGATAAGAAGAAAAGGCGGATATGAAACAGTTGTATATTTTGGAGAAGAGGTTTCAGATGCACTGCATGATTATTTGGAAAAAAGGCATCATGTGATTCCAATGGAAGGACATGAAAATGCGCTGTTCCTCTCCATGCAAAATAGAAGAATTACAGTCAGAGCTGTAGAAAACCTTGTGAAAAAGTATGCTTCAAATGTAACCGGACTGAAAAAGATTACCCCACATAAACTGCGGAGTACTTATGGCACTGCCCTGTATCAGGAAACTGGAGATATTTATCTTGTAGCTGACGTTCTTGGACATAAGGATGTAAATACAACCAGAAAACATTATGCAGCGCTTGAGGACCAGCGGCGCAGACAGGCTGCTAAAGCTGTCCATTTGCGTGAAAAATGAATAGCTTAAACAACGGATGCCAGACCTTGTCAGCCATCCTTATGTTAATCAGAAAAATTCACTGCTATAATAAGGAAGAATCAAATATTGACCTGTAGTGATCGTTTCATCCTTGAGGAAATTCATATTCATTACTTCCTTCATGTAATCTTCATAACTGTTATAATACTGGTTATCACCATACATTTGTGCATATTTCCAGAGCGAATCTCCCTCGCTTACCATAATGCTCTTATAGTATTTATATAAGACATCTTCCTGGCTTCCTTGGGCCTTTGTTTTAAAGCTGAATAAAATGATTGAAAGACATATAACTAACGCAAATGTAAAAAGGCACATGATTATATTCCGGCGTAATTGACGAGTCCTTCTTATACGATTATTCCTGATTCTAAGTTCACTATTATTGTTCATCATGAGCACCTCCATATTCTGAAAAGCGAACGCATGTTGCAAACATCTGTTCTTATATACTGAATTATACCGAACAAATATTCTGATGTCAATAGTTTTACAGAAAAAGCCGAACAAATATTTGGAATATATGTTTGTATTTTAAGAATAATTATGTTATAATTTGTATAGGTTAAACATTAAAAGGAGGATATTCATGGGATACGGAAAAATCAGCAGTAAACAACAGGAAATTCTTAATTATATTAAGGAAGAAATTTTAAAAAGGGGATATCCGCCAGCAGTCAGGGAAATTTGTGAAGCAGTAAATTTGAAATCCACCTCTTCTGTTCATTCTCATCTTGAAACACTTGAAAAAAATGGATATATTCGAAGGGATCCTACCAAACCAAGAGCAATTGAAATTTGTGATGATAATTTCCAGATGCTGAGAACAGAAATGGTAAGCCTTCCGGTGGTCGGTCAGGTTGCAGCAGGTACGCCGATTCTTGCAGAAGAAAATATTACCAGTTACTTTCCAGTTCCTGCCGAGGTAGTTCCTCATGGAGAATCCTTTATTTTAAATGTAAAAGGGGATTCTATGATTAATGCAGGAATTTTTAATGGAGACCAGATTTTTGTAAACTCCTGCAGTACTGCAAGAAATGGTGATATGGTGGTAGCACTTATAGATGACTCTGCTACCGTTAAAACTTTTTATAAGGAAGATGGGCATATCCGGCTTCAGCCTGAAAATGATACAATGGAGCCAATTATTGTTGATGATTGTCAGATTTTGGGAAAGGTATTTGGAGTATTCCGTTTATTTCATTAATAATATTTTAAGCAAAGCCGCCCACCCAATTTACGGGTGAGCGGCTGAGGATGATTTTAGTAAACTATTGTCCAAAACGCACGTTAATGTAAGATATAATTTCTTTCACACATCTATCATAGCCAAGCTTTGAACTATTCAGACACAAATCATAATTTCTGGCATCAGACCATTCGCGTCCTGTGTAATATTTATAGTATTCCGCCCTGTGCTTATCTGTCTTTAAAATGAATTTTTCCAGTTCCTTGGAGGGCATACTGTGTTTTGTGGCTGCCTGTTCCATACAATATTCATGAGGCGCATGAATAAAAACACTAAGTACATTGTCATAATCTTTTAAAATAAAATCAGCACACCTGCCTACAATTACACAGGATTCTTCTTCTGCCAGTCCCTTAATAATTTTTGCCTGATAATTAAACAAATTTTTAGTAGAAACAAAATCATCGCTTTCAGGCGATATTAGTTCTCCATTATATGCATTATGGGCTATTTTAAAAAGACTGGTCCTCTTTAGTTTTTCATCTGCATTGGCAAAAAGTGCTTCATTGATACCGCTTTCGTCAGAAGCAAGCTTCATAAGTTCCTTGTCATAAAAATGGATGCCAAGTTTTTCTGCCAGCATATTTCCAATGGTACGCCCACCACTGCCATATTGTCTTGCAATCGTAATAACAATTTTGTCTTTCATAAAAGCAACCTCCACATTTATTCACCAAGATAAGCTTTCTTAATAGAATCATTGTTAAGTAAATCTTCTGCATTTCCTTCAAGAACAATTTTTCCAGTCTCAAGCACATAAGCACGATCTGAAATTGCAAGTGCTTTTTTAGCATTTTGCTCAACCAAAAGTACAGTGGTTCCGCCAGCACTTACTTTTTTAATAATATCAAATATTTCATTTACAAAAATAGGAGAAAGCCCCATAGACGGTTCATCCATCAAAATAATTCTTGGATGAGACATAAGTGCCCTGCCCATGGCCAGCATCTGCTGCTCTCCTCCGCTTAAAGTACCAGCAAGCTGATTTTGCCGCTCTTCCAGCCTTGGGAAACGTTTGTATACTGTTTTTAAGGTATCTTCTATTTCATTTTTATCTTTTCTGGTATAGGCTCCCATCTTCAAATTCTGTAGAACCGTAAGATTCGCAAATACACGCCTGCCTTCGGGAACATGTGCCATGCCCATAGATACAATTTTGTGGGCAGGTACTTTTGTAATATCTTTTCCGTCAAAAAAAACGGAACCTTTTTTTGCCTCAAGGAGTCCAGTTATTGTGTGGAGAATTGTTGTTTTTCCAGCACCATTAGCGCCAATTAGTGCAATAACTTCTCCTTCTTTTACTTCGAAAGATACACCCTTGATTGCCTTGATCATTCCATAATATACTTCTAAATCTTTTATTTCAAGCATTGCCATTACCTAGTCCTCCCTCATTATTCGCCTAAATATGCTGTGATAACCTGAGGGTCATTCAGTACTTTTCCTGTTGGGCCCTGGGCGAGAATCCGCCCAAAATTAAGCACCGTTAATTCCTCACAGATACCGGAAACCAGCTTCATATCATGCTCAATAAGAAGTATTGTCATATCAAAATTATCCCTTACAAAGCGAATGGTATCCATAAGCTCTTTTGTTTCATTGGGATTCATGCCGGCAGCCGGCTCATCCAGTAAAAGCAGTTTCGGTTCAGTTGCCAGCGCCCGTGCAATTTCCAGCTTACGCTGTTTACCATAAGGTAAATTTGCTGCAAGGTAATCAGCTTCCATATCCAATTCAAAGACCTTTAACAGTTCCATTGCTCTTTCATTCATTGCCTTTTCCGTTTTAAAGTAGCTAGGCATTCGTAAAATGCCTTCAAGTGTTGAATATTTGAAATGATTATGAAGCCCTGCCTTTACATTGTCAATTACGCTTAATTCTTTAAAAAGCCTAATGTTCTGAAACGTTCTTGCAATTCCTGCTTTATTGATTTCCACAGTTTTTAAGCCTGTAATATTGTGGGAATCTAATGTAATTACACCTTCACTAGGCTTATACACCCCTGTCAACAGATTAAATACCGTTGTTTTTCCAGCGCCATTAGGACCAATCAGCCCATAAAGCTGCCCTTTATTGATAGATACTTGAAAATCATCAACTGCCCGCAGACCGCCAAATGAAATCCCAAGATTCTTAACTTCTAATAATGCTGCCATAGTTATTGTACCTCCTTAGGTTTTTTAAACAACCTTTTTAAGGAATATTTTTCCCTTAAGTTAATCAGCTTAGGACTCCAGTTAAATAACATCATTACAATTAAAACAATGGAATAAATCAGCATACGGTAATTGCTAAGTCCGCGCAAAACCTCTGGAAGCAAGGTTAATATTACAGCCGAAATGATAGAACCTCTGATGTTTCCGATTCCGCCTAAAACAACAAAAACCAAGATCATAATGGACATGTTGTATCCGAAATTTTTGGGAGTGGCCATAAGGCTGCTTAAATTATGTGAATATAGTACGCCAGCAATTCCTGCAAGGGATGCAGAAATAGAAAATGCCATCAGCTTATATTTTGTAATATTAATTCCAATAGATTCTGCTGCAATCAAATTATCTCTAATAGACATAATTGCACGTCCATCCCTGGAATGAATCAGATTTAATACAATAAATAAAGTAATGATAATTAATATGACACCTATTGTAAAAGTTGAGTTTTTAGGAGTGCCGGTAATACCCTGGGCACCATTTATGATAACCGTTCCCTCTGCATCAAGGCCAAGGGACAAAGAATCCTTCATGGAGAAATGAAGCCCCCTGCTGTCCTTTCCGATATAAAGAACATTAATAATATTTTTTATAATTTCACCAAATGCAAGTGTGACAATTGCAAGATAGTCGCCTTTCAGGCGGAGTACAGGCATACCAATTAACAGACCTATGATTCCTGCGGATATAGCGCCAATTAAAATTGCAATAACAAATCGTAAAATATCTATTGTAATGATGTCCTGCATACATTTGGAAAAGAAAGCGCCTGTAAAAGCACCAACACACATAAAGCCTGCGTGACCAAGGCTGAGTTCTCCTAAAATCCCTACCGTAAGGTTTAAGGATACTGCCAATATAATATAAACACATAAGGGAACTAAAAGTCCCTGCATCAGGCTGGAAACATGACCTGTTTTTATCATGATCTGCATAATTACATATGCAATAATAATGATTCCATATGTGATTAAATTATCTTTCAGATTTTTATTTATCTTCAACTTTTTCACTGCCGAATCCTCCTTATACCTTTTCCTGAATCTTCTTGCCAAGAATACCTGTAGGCTTTACAAGAAGGACAACAATAAGTACTAAAAACACAATTGCATCTGATAATTGTGAAGAAATATATGCTTTACTTAAAATTTCTATGACTCCAAGTACAATTCCTCCAATCAGTGCACCGGGAATGGAACCTATTCCACCAAATACCGCCGCAACAAACGCCTTAATTCCAGGCATGGAGCCTGTATAAGGTGTAAGAGATGGATAAGCGGAACAAAGAAGCATGCCAGCAATAGCAGCAAGCGCGGAGCCAATGGCAAAGGTAAGTGATATGGTTCTGTTTACATTAATTCCCATAAGCTGAGCTGCCCCTTTATCCTCAGAAACCGCAAGCATAGCCTGGCCTGCTTTAGTTTTGTTGATAAAAAGAGTGAGCGCTGTCATAATAATAATACAGGAAATAATTGTAACTATTGTTTCTCCGGAAATAATAATCTGCTCATTTGCAAGTTTAACTGCCGGGATTGTAACTACGGAAGTAAATGCCTTTGTATTTGCTCCAAAAATCAGGAGAGCCACATTTTGAAGAAAATAGCTGACACCGATTGCAGTAATCAAAACTGCAAGAGAGGAAGCAGCCTGGCGTAATGGCCTGTATGCAATATATTCAATAGCAATTCCCAGTACAGTACATAAAACCACAGCTAAAAGCATGCCTGCAAAGGTGGGCAGTCCCTGCATACTGACTGCAAAAAAAACAGCGAAACCGCCTACCATAATGACATCTCCGTGGGCAAAGTTCAGCATTTTAGCAATGCCATATACCATTGTATATCCCAAAGCTATAATGGCATATACACTCCCCAAACTAATTCCGTTGATTAAATAGGATATAAAACTCATAAGAACACCTCTGCGTAAATTTTTTCCATAAGTCGACTTATTTAGTATAGCAGATGATAAGGTCTGCTGGCAAGTTATGAAATGATAATTTAAAGAAAGAGAGGGCTGCTATAAATGCAACCCTCTTTGGCTTTTAACAACATAAAATTAAATAACTACTGAATTAAGCTATAGTTTCCGTTAACAATTTCCATAGCCTTAGGGGATTTGTTAACAGCACCGTCTGTATCCCATGACATTGCCTCACCAGTGAGTCCATCTACAGTAATTTCAGGCATAACAGCTTTTAATTTTTCACAAAGATCAGAAACACTGTCATCAGGGGTTGCACCACACTGTTCAATTGCTGCCTTTAAAATATAAACTGCATCATAAGCGTCTGCTGCAAACTGATTGGGAGTATCGCCATAGCTTTCTACATATGCGCTTACAAAAGCCTTAGTTGCCTCATCTTCAGCATCTGCTGCGAAAGGTGTTAACAGCATAACGCCTTCTGCTAATGCTGTATCAAAGTTTTCTACGTTAAGAATTCCGTCAAGTCCATCACAACCAAAGAACTTAGGAGTATATCCCATTGCGTTTGCCTGTGTAAGGATTAAAGATGCTTCTGTATAATAAATCGGCAGAAATACAAGGTCTGCGCCTGCATCTTTTGCTTTCTGAAGCTGTACGGAAAAGTCTGTTTTGTTATCAGCAGTAAAAGCTTCTGAAGCAACAATCTCGAAAGGCTGGTTTGCTGCTTCCTGTGCAAACTTTTCATAAATGCCGGAAGAATATACATCGGAGCTGTCATAAATTACAGCAACCTTTTCTGCAACACCGTTAGTTCCAATATATTGTGCTGCACCAACTCCCTGGTTAGGATCTGTAAAACATACCTGAAATACATTGTCATTTCCATTGATACAATCTACAGAAGAACCTGAAGGAGTAATCTGGAATAAATTGTCATTGGCTGATTCTGCTGCAACTGCAATACAGCATCCGCTGGTTGTAGTTCCCACCAGCATCTGCATGCCCCAGTCTTTTAAGGTATTATACGCGTTTACAGATTTTTCGTTGTCGCATTCATCATCCTGAAAATTGTACTCGATCTGGTATCCGTTAATACCACCTGCTGCATTGATTTCTTTAATCGCAAGATCAGCACCATTCTGAACTGCAATACCATAAACTGCGGCACCGCCTGTAGCAGGTCCGATTGCACCAATCTTAAATGCAGCACCATCACTAGAAGCTGCAGTTGTATCAGTGCTTTCTGCTGTTTCTTCGCCAGCTGTTTCAGTAGTTTCTGCTGCTGCACTGTCAGCATTAGATGCATCATTGGAATTGCTGCATCCGGCAAGCATTGTCATGATCATGGCAGATGCAAGCATAAGACTCATGATTTTTTGAAATTTTTTCATAGTTTTTCCTCCTCTTATATTTATACACGTGGATTATATTACTCCAAATAAGCGTTCTTGTCAACTTTCACATAAATTTTTTTATAAAAAATTATATAAATTATCATAAAAATATACCTTATATGAATTTTTATACATTTAGATTTATCATAAGAATTATAGAATAAAATTTTGATCAACAGGTAAGAATAAAATTGATGCCTTTCAATTGAGGCTTCAACTTTATTCTCATGGAGGTGCATGATATGAATAATAAATACCTTGACTGTATTGCGCTTACAATTGCAATTATTGGTGCAGTTAACTGGGGACTTATTGGATTTTTTTCCTTTGACCTTGTTTCATTTATTTTTGGAAACATGAGCTGGATATCAAGAATTGTTTATGCCTTAGTTGGCATTTGCGGGCTTTACCTGATTACATTTTATATGTATGCCGGCGGCTTATCAAAAAATGATCAATAAATGATATCCTATCTTAAAACGGAACCGCCAGATTAAAACTGGGGTTCCGTTTTATGCTGAATATCAACGGTTTTTCCATCACACCAAATTCGTTCAAGATCGTAAAATAACCGGTTTTCACGGTCGAAAATATGAACAATAATATCGCTAAAATCCAGCAACACCCAATTGGCGTTGTTGTACCCTTCTATTTGCTTAAGAGGATATCCTGCCTTTCCAAGCTTCTCTTCTACTGTATCACATAGAGCCTGAATCTGGCTTTTATTTGTTCCGCTTGCAATAATGAAATAATCAGCAAGAACTGAAACCTGACTTATATCTATTACCTTAATATCCTCTGCTTTTTTATCCTCTAGAGCGTCAACCGTTATTGCAACCATTTCATTTATCTTTTCATTTATTGATTTTGACATTTTACACCCTTCTGCGCCTTGCGACGCGCATACAATCAACAGGTTGAATACACATTTTTATTCAACCTTCCACCTCATTTTTTCATTTGCACATAAAAATCATAAGTTTCCTGCGTCATTGGATCAATCACAGCGTTACAATCATTGAGATATCCAAGCGTATTTCTTAATATCTGTAATAATGCAAGATCTAAATTTTGGAAGGCCAGACTTCGCACTTCTGACAGATTAGGCGCCTGTTTTCTTCCTGGTTCAATATAATCTGCAACATAAATTATTTTTTCAAGTAAGGACATCTTAGGCCTTCCGGTATTATGAAATAAAATTGCATTTAAAATATCTTCATCATGAACATGAAACTGTTTTTTAGCCAAGTATCTGCCGACCTTTGCATGAAGCAGGAATGGGTTCTTTTCTTCTATTTTAGTAATCGGAATATTTTCCTTTTTACAAATAGAAATTCTTTTTTCATTACTCATGCATTTAGCGCAGTCATGTAAAAGCCCGGCAATCAAAGCCTTTTCAATATCTGCATGATTACACATTGCCAGTGCACTGGCTGTATATGCAACTCCTAATGTATGTTCATAACGTTTGGCATCCAGTTGTTTTTCCAGTTTTTTTCTGATTTTTTTTATACTTACATTTTTCACATTTATACCCATCTGCGCGTTGAGGCGCGCGTACAAACAACGGATGTCAGGATTTGCCAGCCATCCTTATGTTAATCAATAGGTTGAATACACATTTTCATTCAGCCTTATCACCTTTTAACAAGAAACATAAAGTTCATTTTCCTTAATATACGCTTCTACTTTTTCAGGAAGCAAATAACGGATTGAAGCTTTCTTCTTTAAGTTATCCCTGATATCAGAGGAAGAAATGTCAATATATCTTACAGGGAGAATTCTGATATCAGCCTGATATTCATATATTAAATGCCCTGCAATTTTTTCAATCTTTTCCGCAGTACCGGTTCCACGGACAGCAACTGCAATTGTACAGTTGTGCAGAATAAATTCAGGATCTTTCCAACTTTCCAGCATAAGAAGACTGTCAGCGCCCATAATAAAAAAATAGGAATCCTCGTTATTTTGGTTTTGAAGCGCAGCCAGCGTATCCCGTGTATAAGTAGGGCCTGTTCTGTCCAGTTCAATTCTTGATATTTCAAAATATGGATTATCTGCAATGGCTAATTTTAACATCTGTAATCGTATCTCTCCATCCAGAATAGCGGAAGTATCTTTCATATAAGAATCTCCGCTAGGCATGAAAAGCACCTTGTCAAGTTCAAAAACTTCTCTCGCAGATTCTGCAAGCAATAAATGTCCATAATGAATTGGATTAAAGGTTCCGCCCATAATGCCGATTTTTTTCCCCATATTATATTCCATCCTTCATTTTTATTTTGGAAGTTCTATTTTCTTATGATCCTTACTTTCTTTGTATAAAACAATTTTTTTTCCTATCACCTGTACTACCTGAGA
Source organism: Lachnospiraceae bacterium UBA7199 (assembly GCA_002490775.1). Taxonomy (GTDB): domain Bacteria; phylum Bacillota; class Clostridia; order Lachnospirales; family Lachnospiraceae; genus Suilimivivens. Next base: position 13,929 of record DKUR01000102.1, read on the forward strand.
GCCTGTCCTGTCTGCAAGAAGCTGTGCTATTTCCCTGGGATCATCAAAACAGTTTTTTAATACTCCAATTTTTACAAGTTCTCTGGCGTGAAAAGTTTCTCTCACTGCTTCGGTGACTTCAGGAGTCAATCCTGATTTTCCAATTTGAAAAACCGGATCAATATTCATTGCAAGCCCCTTTAAATATGCGCGTTGTTTACTTGTCATTTGTATCCCCATACTCCTTTCAAAGATTAAAAATTTTAACCTTTCTTTTTATTTATAATAATCAAAGGATAGTCCATACATTCTTACTGTATCGCCTTCCTGGATGCCAAGTGCTTCAAGCTGTTCTAAAATTCCATTTAGCTTCAGGAAATTTTGGAAGAAAGTAAATCCCTTTTCAGAATCTAAGTTGGTATATCCCAACATTTTTTCTATTCTGGGGCCTTCTACGACATATTCATTTTCCTTCTCATCATATATAACTGTATATGGCTCATCAGAAACAGAAAGCATATATTCCGGGAAAAATTCCTGTTCAAAAACAACTGGTTTGTCATCTGTCTGATCCAGCATGTTCCTTACATAATAAAGAAGTTCTCTCACGCCTTTGCCGCTAATTGCAGAAATAGGATAAACTTTAATTCCCTTAGGTTCAAATTCCTCTTTTAGTTGTTTCATTGGATCTATTTCTCCCTCAGAAGAAAAAATCATATCTATTTTATTTGCTGCAATCACCTGTGGACGTTTTGCAATATCAGGATTATATGTTTCCAGTTCTTTGTTAATCGCATAAATATCCGCAACAGGATCTCTTCCTTCCGTTCCCGCCGCATCTACAATATGAATGATCACTTTCGTTCTCTCAATATGACGAAGAAATTCAAACCCTAGTCCGACTCCTTCGGAAGCGCCTTCGATCAAGCCCGGAATATCAGCAATCACATATCCCTTTGCATCCGGCAGATCAACTACACCCAAATGAGGGTTTAAGGTGGTAAAATGGTAATTGGCAACTTTAGGTCTTGCATTGGAAACTTGAGTAAGCAGCGTAGATTTACCTACATTAGGAAATCCCACCAGTCCAACATCAGCAATTACTTTAAGCTCCATAAAAAGCTCCAATTCTTTTGCCGGCTGTCCTGGCTGTGCATACTTGGGAGCCTGCATGGTGCTGGTAGCATAATGCTGATTGCCATTACCGCCGCGCCCACCACTTAGAAGGACAAAACGTCTGTTTTCACCAGACATATCAGTAATTACCTTTCCGGTTTCCGCTTCCTTGATTACGGTTCCTTCTGGTACTTTTAAAACCAAATCAGCTCCATTTTTTCCGCGGCAGTTGCGTTTACTGCCATTTTCTCCATCTTCTGCATGATATTTGCGTACATGGCGGTAATCAGTAAGAGTATTTAAACCATCATCTATCTCTAAGATAACGCTTCCTCCATTCCCACCGTCACCTCCGTCAGGTCCTCCGTTTGGAACATATTTTTCACGACGAAAGGACACATGACCATCGCCGCCCTTTCCGCTTCGCACATAAATTCTTGCTCTGTCTGCAAACATATTATTTTTCCTTTCAAGCGGATAGCTTTAAAAAAGGCTTTAAACAAAAACATGTTTTGTTTAAAGCCTGGCAATTCGTAGGTACTATTTTTCTACCGGATATACGGAAGCCTGTTTCTTATCTCTTCCCTTTCTTTCGAATCTAAGTACACCATCAACTAATGCAAACAATGTATCATCACCACCACGACCTACATTGATACCGGGATGAATTTTTGTTCCGCGTTGTCTGTATAAAATATTTCCTGCTTTTACGAATTGGCCGTCAGCTCTCTTCGCGCCTAATCTCTTGGATTCGGAATCTCTACCGTTCTTGGTAGAACCAACACCTTTTTTATGAGCAAAAAATTGAAGGTTCAGCTTTAACATGATTTACACCTCCTTGAATTTGAGTTTTAAATACTTTCTGCCGTATTCAGATACGACATTCTGCAATCCAAGAATCATGGAATCAAGAAGAAGTATACTGCTCTTATCAAGTTTTCCGTTAAAACGGCAGTTGATAAATCCTTTGTCTTCATCACTGGTTACTTCCATTTCTGTATCAGTTAATTCATCAAGTGAATTGATGGTATTAAGCACCAGAATAGAAATTGCACAGCAGACAATATCGTTTCCTGTATCTGCATAACCAGCGTGACCTTTACAGGTTACTTCTTTATATTCCCCATTTTTGGATTTTATAATCGTAATTGTAGTCATACTCTTAAGCGTTGATTTTTTCAATCTTTACCTGTGTGTATGCTTGTCTATGACCATTTTTCTTATGATAACCGGTTTTTCTCTTGTATTTGTAAACGATAACCTTACGGAATTTACCCTGTTCCATAACAGTTGCAGTTACGTTTGCATTAGCTACATCACCGGCAACCTTAAGTTCTTTATCGCTGACAGCGACAACCTGGTCAAATGTTACAGTAGCTCCCGGTTCTGCATCCAGCTTTTCCACTTTGATCACATCACCCTCGGAAACCTTATACTGCTTTCCACCTGTTGCAATGATTGCGTACATATGGCACCTCCTATACTAACCAGCAGTTGCTGATTTTACTCGCTAACTATGGCGTCACTTTCGTGCACTTCTGCCTCGTTATGCGGCATACTCATAAAATATAACATTTAAATGTTCTCATGTCAAGGAAAAAATAGTTTCTGTGCACTTGACTTTTTCAACAGTGACTATTATATGATTATTTTCCTCTAGTGCCCACGCCGCCCAATAAATTCCACTTCCAGACCAGTAAGACAAGTATCCTCATATTTGGTTCCCGGATATACATCTTCAATTACAAATTTAAAATGAATCGTTACGCCTTCTGCTGTTTTAATATCATTGATTGGAAGAGAAAAATACTGGGGATAGATAGTATCTTCAAGCTCAAGATAAGCATAAGGCTTATCTTCCACATACAAAAGCATTTCTTTCACACGTCCATTTTCTTTCCAACTTTTTTGATTTTTTGCATATCCATTCACAACACAAATTTCTGTGTAACGCATATAACCGTCTCTTTTATCCGGTTCAAGATCTCCCTCAAGAAAATATACGCTCCCATCTCCTGTCCAAGTATCCCCATATTTATAATTTCCTGCAATGCTGATGCTTTCTCCAATTCCATATCCGGACACTCCTTCTGCCCAAACGGTGTCACGACAAGGATATCCTAAATTTCTAGCAGAATATCTTTCATCTGAAGATGCCAATTCAGATGACGCGGAAATATCAGTAGATCCATCCAATGCACACAACTCGCCACAGGGCAAATGATGCTCTGGAAATCCAAAATCAAGGGCATTATCGTCAAATTCAAAGGAACAGAAATTTTCATCCTCCGCAGAATCTCCATAAAAGAAATTTCTTACATCCGGTAGTAATACATAAGGTGTTTTGGGATAATTAACAATTGGTTCCTTACTAACATAAAGCGGTATTTCTACAGCTTCCAAATGATTTTTTTCTGCAAATTGAAGAAGTTTATTATCGGCAGATTCTGATTTGGCATTATAGCATAAATATATTTTTCTGCGCATCCTGCAAATACATCAGTTCCGAAATGTGTTTCTGTATCATTTATATATACGCCCCATAAGCCTTCATTGTCCGCAAAGCACCCATCACCAATTACTAATGCGCTCTGTCCCGCGGTTTTTCTGTCAAAAATAACATTTTTTATCCCACAATTTTCAAAACAATGTTCTCCTAGAAAAAGAAGCTCGTCAGAAAGCTTAAGCGATGTACAATAGCTTCCCAAATCAATATTTTGAAACGCATATGCGGAAATTTCTTTTACCGGAATCCCTTCTAACGTTTCTGGAAAATAGATGCTCCATGAATTTTTTGTAAAACGTCTGAGGTTTTCTATAAAATCCGTCTGAAATTCCTTCTTAAATCCTTTTAAGGCAGCGTACTTTGTTCCTGTTTCATCTGTTTTAATTTCATATTCATAAAATTTTTCTTCTGTGACAGCTTCTTGAAACCGTTCTTCCCAATAACAAGCATTGTCCTCCAAGTTTGCTCTTTTAAGTGTTTCATCCCATTCAAAAGCCAATACTGTAAGAGTAGGTTCAGGCACCGCTGCTTCCTGTATGTTCTGCGTTTTCGCACAGCCTGCTAATCCCAGCATAAGTGCCATCAAAATGATTAAAAGTATTTTTTTGCTCATTTATATCCATCCCATGTCATAAGTTGACCTATTTTTAAAATTATTGTAATTTTATTACAGATCTATTATACAGGATGAATGCATCAAAGTTGCATCATAATAACCATTCAGAAAGAGGTTTTCTTTCTTTTTTTCTTGTAATCTCCACAATTCCCAGCGCAGTCATATCAACAAGCCTTGTCTTAGTTGTATCTTTTCTTAAATATTCATCCAATACAGATAAAAGGAGCTCATTATTTTCCTTATGCTCCATGTTGATAAAGTCCACCATGATCATTCCCGAATAATTTCGGATACGGAGCTGTCTTGCCACTTCTTTAGCGGCTTCCAGATTTATTTTCAGGTAATAGGCTTCTTTTTCCTTTCCTTTACTGTCTGTTTTACCAGAGTTCACGTCTATGAACACCATTGCTTCTGTAGGCTCAATTACAAGATAGCCGCCGCATTTCAGCCATACCTTTTTTGACAGTGCTTCTTTTAAGTGAGTATCAACACTATACAGCTTTGCAAGGGATAACATATCATCCTGATAGAATCTAATGGATGTATCTTTTAAAGTATCGGTAAGCAGCTTGTAAATATCTGCTTCATCGGTTACAATTTCCTCATATTCAGATACAGGAATACTTTCTAACAGCTTTACCACTTCCGGTTTTGAAGCATAAAGGCAGCTATACAGACTCCGGTATTTATAAATTTGATCCAATTTATTAAAAAAATCAATAAATTGCTTCATTTCATCAAACAATGGAGAAAGATCTGTAAGGCTGCCTGCGTTGGTACGTAAAATAAAGCTGTATTTTTTCCGGTCAATTATTTCTTCTTTTAAAACAGCTTCTTTCAGCGACACAGAAACTTCTTTCTTTAATTTTGCTGAACAAGATATGGCATGTCCTCCTTTTTCACAGACACAGTACTGTCCTGCAAGGGACAGCTTTGTAGTCGCAATCGGCTGTTTGGTCTTTAACGCAGGCGCACTTATCTGAATTACCAGTTCATCTCCCTGTTTTAAAGTTCCATCATATCTCCGGTTCCGCAGCATAGGCGCATCACAATCTGAAAGAGATAAAAAAACGTTTTCAGATTTATTGATTGCGATAAATGCAGCATTGATACCCCAAATGACTTCACTGACTCTTCCTACATAAATATTACCTAATATATCTTCTTTCTCATTCAAAGAAGCCGCCCTGATCAGTTGCGGACGACTGGATGTATCCATTAAAAATAGTAAGATACAGTTATTTTTTTTGGTAATAATTATTTTTCCCATATAAGCGGCACCAATTTTCTTTCTTCTTCCGTTCCAATATTTTTATAAGTTTCCACACGATGTACCGTAAATGCAAACTCTGGCAATTTAAATTTTAGTGTTTCAAAAAAACAATCCAATACAAATCCAGGTTTGATATTTCCCCCGCTGCTTGCATCTAACAACATATAAATACTGGAATCCTTTCGGATTTCCAATTCATAAATGCTGTCTTTTAAATTTATTTCCTTTTCTCCCTTTTTTGTCTTTTTTACAACAGAAATAAAAGGCTGCCTATAAAAAGTGTTCAGCTTGTCCTGCCAATCCTTGGGAAGAGATATTTCATCCCGAAAAGTAATCAGGTAAGAGGCCGCCTTTACACTGGCCATAGCATTCCCCTCTCCCTCTTTCAAAAGCTGTACATCTATTATATCAATTCCTTCCACCATAACAGCCTGCAGTCTTTGAAGCAGATCCGCCTTGCTTGTAAAGGTATTTAAATTCATATCAAAATATTCTCCTTCGCTGGTATGTCCTACCGATAAAGGTGAAGCAAAAGACATGATTTGATGAGGACTGAAGCCTTCTGAGTAGGCAATATCAATTTCTGCTCTCCGAATTGCTTTTTGAAAATATCTCATTACATCAAGATGGCCAATAAATTTAACCGGACCATATTTGGAAAATTTCACTCTGACTTTCATGCTTATCCCATCTGCGTGTCAAAACGCGCGTTCAAATTATCTAAAGATGCGCCGCTTTTTCACGTCGTTTCCTTCTTCTTTAAAAAACTTTGTTTACACAGATTCCTGTGTTAAATCTGGCGGCACCGCAGCCATTACACTGCATCTGGCAATTAGGCGTTGTCTGTTCTTCTTTTGCCTTATGCCACTCCTTTAACAAAAACTGCTTTGTCACACCGCAGTCAATAAAATCCCAGGGAAAAATTTCCTCCTCATATCTTTCTCTTGTGGTGTAAAAACCTATATCAATACCGCATTCTTCAAAGGTCTGCATCCAGATATCATTTTTGTAATACTCACTCCAGGCATCATACATACAGCCTTTTTCATATGCCTTTAAAATCACCTGATTCAGCCTTCTGTCGCCTCTGGCCATAATACCTTCCAGTACACTTGCATCTGCCTCATGCCAATTGTATTTGATGCTTTTTTGATTTAATTGACCTGAAATAAATGTTCTGGTCAGATAAGCCTTTTCAAGAAATTCTTCCTTTGTACACTGGGGAGCCCATTGAAAAGGCGTAAAAGGTTTTGGAATAAAAAAAGAAGTACTTGCTACGATCTGTACCCTGCCTGTCCGCTTTTCTTTGGGAACAGTTTCATAATATACCGCAGCAATCTTATTGCATAACTCCGCAATACCGCGAATATCTTCTTCAGATTCCAAAGGAAGTCCAAGCATAAAATAAAGCTTTACTCTGCTCCATCCCCCTTCAAAGGCAAGCCGGGCACCATTTAAAATGACTTCTTCAGTCAACCCTTTGTTTATCACATTTCTTAGACGCTGGCTTCCTGCTTCCGGGGCAAAGGTAAGACTGCTCTTTTTCACATCCTGTACTTTATTCATTACATCCAGTGAAAAAGCATCAATTCTAAGAGAAGGGAGAGAAATATTTATTTTTCTTTCCCTGCAATTTTCTATCAGGAAGTCTAAAAGTGGTGCAAGCTGTGTATAGTCACTGGAGCTTAAAGAACTCAAAGAAATTTCTTCATGACCTGTATTTTTCAGCATTTTAAGTGCATAGTCCTGTAACATTTCAAGGCTTCGTTCTCTTACAGGGCGGTATAACTGCCCTGCCTGGCAAAAACGGCAGCCTCTAATGCAGCCTCTTTGAATTTCCAGCACCACCCGGTCCTGTGTTACCTTAATAAAAGGAACTACTGGTTTATCAGGATAATAGGTGTCTGTTACATCTTTTACTAATTCTTTTTTTATTGTTTGGGGAATAGCAGGCTCTAAAGGAATTCTCTTTTCAATCGTGCCATCTGCTTTGTATGTTACTTTGTAAAGTGATGGTACATAAATGCCGGGAATTAGGGCTGCTTTTCTTAGAAATTCTTTCCGGCCTGCGCCGCCTGCTTTACTTTCTTTATACAGGTTCAACAGCTCCCGGTATCTGGTCTCACCTTCTCCAATATAGAACAGATCAAAAAAATCACAGATAGGTTCAGGATTATAGCTGCACGGCCCCCCGCCTATCACAATGGGGTGTGTATCACTTCTATCCTTCGCAAGAAGTGGAATGCAAGAAAGATCCAAAATCTGCAGGATGTTTGTGTAACACATTTCATATTGAAGCGTAATTCCAAGAAAATCAAAATCTCTAATTGGTTCTTGGGATTCTAATGCAAACAAAGGAATATTTTCTTTACGCATTATTTTATCCAGGTCTACCCAGGGAGAATAAACCCGTTCACACCAGACATCCTCAAATTGATTCAACATATCATATATTATTTGTATACCAAGGTGGGACATTCCAATTTCATATACGTCGGGAAAGCACATGGCAAATCGAATATCCACCATATCTTTCTCTTTCATAACCGCATTCACTTCATTGCCAATATAGCGGGCAGGTTTTTCCACCTGCATTAGTATTTCATCCTTTAAAGCTAATTTTCTCATAAATACCAACCTTTGCAACATTTTGTCCATAGACATTATACGGGGTATTTCTTTTGGTTGGCAAGCACTATTTTACTTTGTGGATCAGCTCTTCAATATCCGTACTGCTTTTGATTCGGCTGTAAAAACTGTCTGCATCTTCTTTTCCAATACTAATATGATTCATGTCACACAAAATAAACCCAAGTAAAAGTAAGACTGCAATCACAAATCGTATACGGAAATTTGCCAAAACCTTGCTTTTTCCGGTTTGCTCAGGTGGTGCAGGCTCCTCTAAGCCATATAGCTCCCCGTGTTTTCCCTCTGGCAGATCGGAATAAACAATTCCTTCCCGCATTCGAAATAACTGCCGGTCATACTGGTTCTGCATTCTGATTGCTCTAATCAGCTCAAGTTTTTTGTCCGTATTTATTTTACTCATAAATTGATTGTCCATGCTGTTAGTTTATAAACAATATGCACTGCCACACAAGAATATGTATGCAGTGCATATTGTTATCATCTTTTGTCAAGTTCTTCTGTAATTTCCTCCCATGTTACGCCCTTTTCTACCATTAAAACCATCATATGGTATAGAAAATCGGCAATTTCATACTTGATTTCGTTTACATTAGGATTTTTGGCTGCTATAACGATTTCTGTGGCTTCTTCCCCTAATTTTTTCAGAATTTTGTCAAGTCCTTTATCAAACAAATAGTTGGTATAGGAGCCTTCTTTTGGATGCACTTTTCTATCTTTGATCACGTTTAAAACAGATTCAAAAACCATAAGAGGATTGGTTTCCTCATATTCTTTTTTCATGATTTCATGAAAGAAACAACTATAGCTTCCCGTATGACATGCTGCTCCAATTTGAGATACCCTTGCTAAAATAGTATCCTTATCACAATCGGCAGTCATTTCCATCACATACTGAAAGTGCCCGCTGGTCTCTCCCTTAATCCACTGTTCTTTACGACTTCTGCTGTAATAAGTCATACGCCCGCTTTTTAAAGTGTGAAGATATGCCTCCTCATCCATATAGGCCACCATCAAAACTTCTCTTGTTTTATAATCCTGGGTTACTACAGGTACAAGTCCATCTGAATTTTTCTTTAATTCCTCCCACTTAACTGCCGGCTCAAAGGTTCTGACACTTACTCCATTCCCTGCACACAAGTCCTTGATATCATTTAATTCCTTTGCATTAGCATTAATCGCCGGTCCTGTAACACCTGAAATCATTTCTGTGGATAACAATTCAATGATCTTATCAAGAGATACTTCGGGAAGGGTAACGATAAGCGGCAGTTTGGAGATACTTACTGCCTGTTTAATCCCTCTTTCATTGAGCAATATAATTCCATCTGCAAATTCAGATAAAACCTCTTCGTTGGTCTTTATTTCTTCTGCCTCATAAATACATGCAAGAATTTTTTCCTTTCCAAACTTTAAAGAAACTTCCCTTGTTATTGATACATTTTCTTCTTTGGAATAATTAAGCGCTGCCTTTGTACATCCTGCATAGAGTAATTTTTTTACATCCTCCATACGTTTGATATTTCCCGCGCCGATAACAGGAATTTGTGCTTCCCTGCATATAAGCTTTATCAAATCAAGTGCAGCATCATGAGAAGCATCATCTTCGGAAAGATCAAAGACAATCAATTCATCTGCATTATTTTCCCCATAAAATCTAGCTAACTGCGCGGGATCTTCACTTACCACCATTTCATCATGAAAACCCGCAACAGCTTTTGCTTTTAAAAGGTAAATACATGGTATAAATTTTTTGTAATCTTTCATAATTTGTTGATTCCTTTTATCCTGTCTCTATAAATTAGAAACCTCTCTGTATATTTTATAAACTTCCCTTTGTACTCAGAACATCTGTAATTCTGGCATCTTTTTCCACTGCTTCATCTAGTGCCTTGGAAAATGCTTTAAATATGGCTTCTATCATATGATGATTATTGATGCCTGAAAGCATCTTAATGTGCAGATTCATTCCGGCACTGTAGGAAAGAGCGTAAAAGAATTCCCTGACAAGCTCTGTGTCCAGACTGCCAACTTTTTCTGCAGTAAAATCACATTCAAAAACAAAATATGGTCTGCCGCATAAATCTACGGCACACAAAGCAAGTGCATCATCCATAGGCAGTATACAGGAACCATATCTTTTGATGCCTGATTTATCCCCCAATGCTTCTTTTATGGCTGTCCCTAATACAATTCCTGCATCCTCGACGGAATGGTGTCCGTCTACCTGCAGATCTCCTTTCACGGTTATTGTTAGATCAAAAAAACCGTGTCTCGCAAGCCCTTCCAGCATATGATCCAAAAAGCCAATTCCCGTTTTTATATTGCTTTTACCACATCCATCTAAATTAAGGATAACAGAAATGTCAGTTTCTTTTGTTTTTCTGGTTATTTCTGCTTTTCGTTCCATTTTTACGACCTCCTACTCAAATCTAACTTTAATGGAATTTGCATGTGCAGTCAATCCCTCTTTGCTGGCAAATAATTCAATCTCTTCATGCACCTTAAAAAGTGCATCCCTGGAGTAGGAAATAATACTGGTTTTTTTCATAAAATCATCCACATTTAAGGGAGAAAAGAATCGGGCAGTTCCATTGGTTGGCAAAATATGATTTGGGCCTGCAAAGTAATCTCCTAAAGGCTCTGAGGAATATTCCCCAAGGAAAATCGCTCCGGCATTTTTTATTTTTGTCATCGTCTCAAAAGGATTTGCCGTAAGGATCTCCAAATGCTCGGAAGCAATTTCATTGGCAGCATCTATTGCTTCCTCCATATTCTGTGCAATCAAAATATATCCATAGTTTTCAAGAGATTTTTCAATAATTTCTTTTCTGGAAAGCTCTTTTGTAAACTGCTCTACTTCATCTGAAACCTGTTTGGCCAGATTTTTACTGGTGGTAATTAAAATGGCACTGGCCATTTCATCATGTTCTGCCTGAGATAACAGATCAGCAGCCACGTATCTGGGATTGGCGCTGTCATCAGCCAGCACAAGAATTTCACTGGGGCCAGCAATGGAATCAATGCTCACATAACCAAAACAAGCCTTTTTAGCAAGTGCCACAAAAATATTTCCAGGGCCGGTAATTTTATCTACTCTTGGAATGCTTTCCGTTCCAAAAGCCATAGCAGCAATAGCCTGTGCGCCGCCTGCCTTATAAATTTCATCCACACCTGCAATATCAGCAGCAACTAATGTACCTGAGTTGACCTTTCCATCAGCATCTGGCGGAGTAGTCATAATGATTCTTGACACGCCGGCAACCTTTGCAGGAAGTACATTCATAAGTACACTGGAAGGATAAGCCGCCTTTCCCCCTGGAACATATACTCCCGAAACTTCAATGGGAGTGATTCTCTGGCCTAAGATCGTACCGTTATCTTTAGGGGAAATCCAACTGTTATGAAGCTGTTTTTGATGAAATTCAGTGATATTGGCGGCCGATTTTTTCATTACTTCCACCAGCTTTGAATCTACCTTTTCGTAAGCTTCTCTTATTTCTTCTTCTGTCACCTTAATATTATTTTTGGTTATTTCACAGTGGTCAAACTGCCTTGTATAGGTAAATAAAGCTTCATCTTTCTTTTCCCGTACCTGGGTAATAATTTCGTTTACTGTCTGTTCATAGCTTCCGTAGCTGTTGGGACTTCTTTTTAAAAGGCTTTCAAGAAGGTTGTTTTTTGTCTGGTCATTTAATTCTATGATACGCATTGTCTACTGCTCCTTTCGGCTGTTTAACATAACTGTTTTAATCGGAAAATCAAATCTTTGATCCGTTCTGTTTCCATCTGCATACTTACCTGATTTACAATCATTCTGGCAGATAAGGGGCAGATTTCCTCCAGGACTTCAAGGCCATTTTCCTTTAAGGTGGAACCTGTCTCAACTATATCTACAATTACATCTGAAAGTTCTACAATAGGGCCTAGCTCTACAGAACCATTCAACTTGATAATATCCACTGTCTGGTGCTTTTTGTTATAAAAATAATCCTTTGCAATCAAAGGATATTTTGTGGCAACACGAATCCGCTCATGATGAAGCAGCAGATCTTTTGCAGAGGCTGGACCACACACGCACATCCGGCATTTTCCAAATCCTAAATCCAGTACCTCATATACCCTTCTGTTTTCTTCTAAAATCGTGTCTTTTCCAACTACTCCAATGTCTGCTGCACCATATTCCACATAAGTAGGCACATCTGGCCCTTTTGCAAGAAAAAACCTTACTTTTTTTTCCTCATTTGTAAAAATCAGCTTTCGGGAATTTTTATCCTTCATTTCTTCGCAGGTAATGCCGATCTGTTCTAAAAGTGCCAGGGTTTTATTTGCAAGACGTCCCTTGCCCAGGGCAAAGGTTAAATATCTTTCTTCACTCATTTAATCCACACAATCACAAATTCTTTTATTTTTCAGGAATCAGTGATACCTTTCTGCCATTTTTTCTAAGTTCTTTGGCTTCGGAAAGCCTGCTTTCATAATTATCAGAACCATAAGACAGGTAAGTAATTTCATCCGTAACTTTTATTCCTGTTTTTTGCCGGCTTAACGCCAGCATAAGGTCATCTATTACAATTGCAAATCCAATTGCCGGCGATTCCTTTCCGAAATATCCTAATAAATGATCATATCGTCCACCTTTTACAATGGGTTCTCCCACTCCATAGGTATAAACTTTAAAGATCACTCCAGTATAATAATGATATTTACTGAGCATTCCAAGATCAAAGGATACATATTTTTCCACTCCATACAGACAAAGAACCTGATACAGCTTGGAAAGCCGGTCAATAGCATAAAAGGAACGGGAATTTAAAGCAAATTCTTCTGCCTCCTTTAAAACTTCTACAGTACCAAAGTAATCGGTAATCTTTAGCAGCGCTTTACGATAAGAATCGGCAACCCCTTTTCCCTCCAGCAATTCCTCCGCCCCAAAGATATTTTTGCCGGAAATCAACTCACGCAGCTCATTTTCTGTCTGTTCGTTAAGTCCTGCCTGTGCACAGATGCCCTTAAAATATTCCATCTGCCCAATGCTTACCTGGAAATCATTTAACCCAGCCCTTAAGAGAGATTCTACAACAAGCGCAATCATTTCTCCGTCTGCTTCCACGCTGCCATCCCCAATTAACTCAGCCCCCATCTGGGTGACTTCTTTTAATTTTCCCTGCAGACTGCTTGTATTGGTAAAAGTGTTTCCAGCATAGCAAAAACGGATAGGTACATTTTCATCCATAAAATATTTAGCCGCACATCTTGCCATAGACGGCGTAAAATCAGGGCGCAGTACCAGTGTATTTCCTTCTTTATCAAAAAATTTATACAGTTCCTTGGATGGCGTGGTTCCAATCTCCTTGGAAAATACATCAAAAAATTCAAAAGTAGGTGTCTGGATATCCTGATATCCAAATAAATTAAGCTGGTTATGAATCAATGCCTCAACTGCAAGTTTTTCTGCATACTCTTTTCCATAAATATCTCTGACACCCTCCGGCGTATGGATTAACTTTTTTACCATATTATTTGCTCCTATGTTTACATAATATTTTTATGTCAACTTCATATTTTTCAAATACAACTTTCGCAATTTAAAGTGCTAATTCGCTATCACATTAGCAGGCAAAACTATTGGTAGTATACAAGATACGAATTGTTTTGTCAAACAAACTTGCTTAATATATCCAGATATGGAACAAAAATCCCATGTTTTTTGGGTAAGATATACTCTGGATTCAATTCTTCATAAAGAAAGCTTTTTCTACCTCCGTTTTCTGCCCTGTCCCAAAAAAATTTCAGCATTTCAAAGGGAAGGTAATAAAATTCATCCTTATGTGAAAAGTAAATCAAAAAAAATGCAATACCGCCCTGACTTTCAAACCTCTCCATAAAAGTTACCTGATGATGATGAATATTTTGAAGTGCAAACCTGTCTACGGCGCATTCCTTTGCATCAAAGCAGACCGGAATCCCCTGCACTACACCGATATAATCCACAGTACTTTTCTGCTCAAAATATGCAAGTGTAATGTGCCTGGTGGCCTTGTCAATATTAATGGGTGTAATGGGGGTTGGTATTTTCTGAATGAGTGCCAAATTATTTTCCATATATTTTTCATTGGTCCTATTGATCAAATCCTCCAGCGTAGATCCTCTAAGACCTCTCGAACTCCATGTTGCCATAACTTCCTCTCTTTGCTTATACCGCAGAAGCATTACAAATTTACTATAATACCTCTATTTCTGCATTTATTATTTGGTCAAATATATCAGGAACAGGAATTTCAATTCTTTGGCCACTTAAATTCTCAAAGGGGCTTTCAAGTTCAGTAAATTCCAGACAACTGGCATACAAAAGCTGGCTGTTTATATGAAACTGCCGCTTATATTTATCATTCCACTGCCTGTCTCCATATTTATAATCGCCAAGCAGCGGATGACCTGTACTGGCTAAATGAATACGGATCTGATGCGGTTTACCTGTAATCAGCTCTGCTTCTACCAATGTTTTATCCGAAAAAACCTGAAGGGGATAATATCTGGTTTTAATATAAGTGGATTTACCTTTATCTTCTTTTACAGCAAGCCGGACTTTATTTCTTATTTCATCTTTGATAAGAAAGCCTTCCAGAGTTTCTTCTTTTTGCACTTTTCCTTTCACCAGCATACGGTAAAATTTTTTTATGCGTCTCTCTTTAATAAGATGGTTCATTTTTTGACTTCCAACAAGGGTTTTGGCACCTATTACAAGCCCCATCGTATTCCGGTCAAGCCGGTTGCATACAGAGGGCCTAAAAGTAGAAAGAGTCTCTGCATCCAGAATGTTTTCTGTAAGTAAATATCCAATCATCCATTCATTTAAGGATAAATCAGAAGGCACTGCCTTTTGCGACAAAATTCCAGCCGGCTTATTCATGAAAAGGACATGTTCATCTTCATAAACAATTTCGACTCCCTTAAGCCCATGAAACGCTTTTTCATATTCATCAGAAGCGGTTTTGCTATCCTTAAAATTTTGTATTGTTTCTTCTGAAAGGTAAAAAGAAATCTGATCTCCAACAATAAGTTTTTCACTGCCCTCTGCCCTTTTGCCATTTAAAGTAATATTTTTCTTACGCAGCATCTTGTAAAAAAAGGACATTGGCGCCAAAGGCATAAATTTGTGCAGGAACTTATCCAATCGTTGTCCTGCTTCATTTTCTTTAATTTCTATCTGCTGCATAACATAACCATATTCTTTCCCATATATTTTATCATTCTATAGTGATATATCATACAATAGAATTCTTACTTCGTCATCTTTTTGAGGATCATATTCCTGATTCATGGCATTTAATCCTTCAAGCTGTTCACAATATTTTTTTATATCATTCGTTGTTGTAATTGTCATATCCTTAATACCGCCCTGCTTAAACATAGTTGTCAGATGTTCTTTAAATTCTTTATCCTGAAAAGGTTCTGTCTCCGTATATGCAAGAATGATCTTATCTTCCACTACCATATGACTGATAGAAAAATTGTTTTGATAGGAAGTAAAAAACATATCATACATACCAATCAGGTGTCCTTCAACAGGACGGATTTGTTCCATTGCTTTTACGCTGCACCCTTTTGCCCTGAAAAACATGATCAGATTGACCAGGCTTTTACAGGCTGGAAGGCATCCCAAAACTGCTACAATGGTAAGCAGATTTTTTCTACTTCCGGTGGTTATATAACCTGCAGCAAAAATTGCTATGGAAATTGCAAAAAAAGCAATCGTACGTATGATCACCCAGTTTCTTTTTTTCTTTAAATATCCATAAGTTCCTTTTATTGCTTTTTTCAACTTACTGCCTCCTCAGGCTTTTTTCGCATGCCTGTTTCTGATTGTTTTTTTCTTTTTATTGCTTTTTTGCATCGTCTGGCTGTCGGATTTATGGAATCTTTCTCTGTCATTTCCATAAGGTTTGATCAGGCATTTTTTGTTAAAGCCGATCAGGTCTTCTCTTCCTGCCTTTATCAGTGCTTCCCTTACCAGCTTATAATTTTTAGGATCACGATATTGAATCAATGCTCTCTGCATATTTTTTTCGTGTGGGTTTTTACACACATAAACCTTAGAACCGTTCCTTGGATCAATTCCTGTAGCGTACATTACAGTAGAAAGTGTGGACGGAGTAGGGTAAAAATCCTGCACCTGTTCGGGCATATAGCCAAAATCTCTTAAATATTCCGCAAGTTCCACTGCCTCCTTTAGGGTTGATCCTGGATGGGATGACATAAGATAAGGTACAAGATATTGTTTTTTCCCGAGAAAAGCATTCAATTTCTCGTATTTTTTTACAAAACTATCATAAATTTCACGTTTAGGCTTTCCCATTTTTTCAAGAACTGCATCTGAAATATGCTCAGGAGCGACCTTAAGCTGTCCGCTAACATGATATTCTACCAATTCTCTGAAAAAAACATCATTTTTATCTGCAAGCAGATAATCAAATCGAATACCAGAGCGTATAAATACTTTTTTAACCCCTGGCAGCCCGCGCAGCTTTCTAAGAAGCTGAACGTAATCCTGATGATCCGCATTTATATTTTTACAAAGAGAGGGAAACAAGCATTGTTTACCAGAGCAGGTGCCATATTTTAGCTGCTTTTCACATGCTGGATGCCGGAAATTGGCAGTTGGGCCTCCCACATCATGAATATATCCTTTGAAATCAGGATCTTTTGTCATCTCCTTTGCTTCTCTTAAAATGGATTCATGGCTCCGCACCTGCACAATCCTTCCCTGATGAAAAGTTAGAGCACAAAAGCTGCATCCGCCAAAACAGCCTCTGTTGCTGACCAGAGAAAATTTAACCTCCGATATTGCCGGAACACCCCCCATTTCCTTATAAGAGGGATGATACGTTCTCATATAAGGCAGATCATAAACCTGATCCATTTCATCTACGGTAAGCGGTTTTTGCGGTGGATTTTGAACAACAAACATTCCATCAGAATAAGCTTCCGCAAGTATTCTGGCAGTAAATGGATCGGTATTTTTATACTGAATGCCAAAGCTGTCTGCATATTTTCCGGAATCATTTTTCATTTCCTCATAAGAAGGAAGGAAAACTGCATTGCAGGATTCCTCTTGAAATCCTGTAATACCTGAAATATCCTTTGTTTTATAGACAGTTCCCGAAATAAAAGTAATATGGTTTATAGGAATTCCACTATCAAGGGCTTCGGCAATTTCCACAATAGAATGTTCTCCCATTCCATATGAAATCATATCTGCCTGACTGTCCAAAAGAATAGAGCGTTTCAAAGAATTGCTCCAGTAATCATAATGCGCCAGCCTTCTTAAACTGGCCTCTATTCCGCCTATGATAACAGGAACATCTTTATACTTTCTCCGCACAAGATTTCCATATACGACTGTGGCATAATCAGGACGTTTTCCCACTGCTCCTCCGGGAGTGTAGGCATCTGCCGGACGCCTTTTTTTGGATACGAAATAATGATTTACCATAGAATCCATATTTCCACCGGAAATAATAAATGCAAGCCTGGGTTTCCCAAGAATGGTTATGCTGTTTTCATCTTTCCAGTCCGGCTGTGAAATAATTCCCACTAGGTATCCGTGCGCTTCTAAAACCCGGCTGATCACAGCATGTCCAAAAGAAGGGTGATCCACATAGGCATCCCCGATAATATAAACAAAATCAAGCTGATCAATTCCTCTGTCTATCATGTCCTGACGGGAAACCGGTAAAAATCCGTTTTTCAAATAAACCTCCTAAAGCTTTGACATAATATCAAAATAGTCTGTTATAAAATAATCGGAAAGCTTCTTTTTCTCTTCCTTCTGCCTGCTGGAATAGTCATCATCCACTGCGCAGACCTTCATGCCGGCAGCTTTGCCTGCCAAAATACCGGGAACAATATCCTCAAAAACAAGACATTTATCGGGCGCTGTATGGCACCTTTTTGCTGTTTCAAGATAAATGTCCGGTGATGGTTTTCCCTTTTCCACATCACATCCTGTTACAATACTGTCAAAATAATCACGAATGCCAAGGACATGAATTACATTTTCCACTAGTTCTCTGGAATTGCTGGTTGCGATTCCCAGCCTGATGTTGTTTTCATGGCAGTATGTAATAAATTCCAAGGCACCTTTTTTTAAGGGAACCTGATAAGTATATTTATTCCATGCCATGCGTGTCCAGTCCGATTTTATCTGTTCCAAAGAATCTGGTATTTGAAATTTTTCTTTAAAATAAAGTGCAGTCTCCGTAAAACTCATTCCTTCAATTTCTGTCTGAAGTTTTTCAGGAAACTCTATTCCAAACTTGTGTAAATACTCAACATCAATTTCCTGCCATATCCACATGGAATCTACCAAAGAACCATCTAAATCAAATAACACTGCTTCTATATTCTCAAGCATAATGCGTCAACCTCTTCTTTTGTTAATTCTCTTACCTGTCCCTCACCAAGTCTTTGATCTAAAACCAGCGTTCCCATAGACAGCCTCTTTAAATAAGTTACATTTCGTCCCACTGCATGAAACATCCGCTTTACCTGATGATACTTTCCTTCGGTAATGGTAATCGTACACTGATCATCCTTTCTGTCTTCAATAATCGCTGGAAGCGCCTTTTCCTCTGGTCCAATCATAATTCCATTTTCTAAAGCCTGTACCATTTCATCGCTTATAGAACCATCTGTTTTTACAAAGTATTTCTTTGGTACATGATTTTTAGGAGAAAGCAGACTATGTGAAAGTGCTCCGTTATTTGTTAAAAGGAGAAGCCCTACCGTGTCCTTATCAAGACGTCCTACTGGAGAAATATCTCTTAATGGAATCCCTGTAAGACCTTCTCCCTTTAAAAGCTCTGCACACAGCACATCAAGAACTGTCCGTTCTTTACCATCCTGTGTAGCAGTAATCACACCAGAAGGTTTATTCATCATATAATAAACATAGGGCACGTACCTGTATGTTTTTCCCTGGCAGGTGACTGTCACAGTGTTTTCATCCACGTGAGTTTCAGGCTTTTTAATCACTATGCTGTCTACACAGATAAAACCCTTTTTTATCAATTCTTTTACCTGGCTTCTGGAGCCTATATTCATTTCGCATAATAATTTATCAATTCTCATAAATATTATCATATCACAAATCCGGAAAAGAACCTATCATGAAACTAAAATTTTATATTTATACTTTTTTAGCGTTTATGCTTACAGTCATTATTTTATCCTTTCCCGCCGCCTGCCTTTCTTTTTCTTTAAACGGGCTTAATTTATGGTTTGAACGGATGATCCCTACCCTTTTTCCCTTTATGGTTCTCTCCGGTATCATGATCCGTATGAACCTGACAAGCTCTTTTGTGAAAGTTTTAAAGCCATTGCTGGGGCGGATATTTCAGTTAAGTGATCCTTGCATTTATGGAATTATTATAGGATTTTTGTGCGGCTTTCCTATGGGGGCACACGTTGCAGCCCAGTTATATACCCAAAATCAGATCAGTAAAAAAGAGGCTTCTCTCCTTTTAGCCTTTTGTAATAATATTGGCCCTGTATATTTTTTAAGCTTTGTAATTCCAACTCTTAAACTGACCGGGACGATTCCCTATTTATTTGCTATGTATGGGCTTCCTTTTTTTTATGGCCTTTTTCTGCGTTATACAATTTACAGACAAAGCATTACTTTAAAACATAAAACTTCCGTATCTAATTCCTCCATCTCTTTATTGGGGGCCTTGGATGAATCTATCTTCAGCTCGCTTTACAGTATTGCAAAGCTGGGCGGCTATATGATCTTTTTTAATCTGCTCTTTATTCTTCCTGTACTTTTTCTTCGTCTGTTTCCCCTTCCAATGGGCCTGTCTGATACTCTTACAGGAAGTATCGGTTGTCTGCTTGAAATCACAGGAGGTATTGGAATGCTGAAAGACAGGGCACCTTTATGGGTATTGTGCATTCTTCCTTTTGGCGGCCTATCCTGCATTGTTCAGACATATAGCATGATCAAAGATACTGATCTTTCTATTACAGAATATGTCATGCATAAAATGATCCTGACAGCCATCACTGTTTTCTATTACCTCTTATTAGCAGGTGTATCATTTTTGCCATAAAAAAAGATACAAAAATAATGCAGATCAGTATCACTATAATCAGTGCCATGATAATCAATATTTCTGTAGAAGAAGTGATGCTTTCCTGTCCAACTTCTACCATCACCAAATCCACTTCTTCTTTCTGTGAAGCTGTATTTTCTACTGGGGCTGTATCTTCCAAAAGCTTTTCGGCAGCCTCTAATCGTTCCTGCTCTTCCCTGGCTTTTTCCTCCTTAAGCCTTTCAGGATCTTCAATGGGATCAAGGATAATCTCATTGCTTTCTGCCCAAACATCAAATCCATTACTGGCACCGCACCGCAATGCTATGGGCTGGTCAAATGGCACACAAATAATAAAGCTATGTTCCTTATCGGACTGATCCCAGGCCTTTGCCCTGGGCCACGCTTCAGGCATAGAATAGACAGTTCCGCCATCTAAGCTGTAGTGATAATATAAAATGTAGCTGTCCGAATCCTCCGCTTCCATAGAGACCGTCACCTCTCCGGTCTCTTTATTAATATCTGTCACTTCTATCTGGCACAGCTCCGGTTCTGTCTTATCAGGCTTCACCATGCCTTCCGGCACATAAGTTTCTTCTACCGGATAATCGCTGTAATCTACGCCAAGCGTTGTGGAACAGAGCCTGAAATATTTCGCCACTGCAGTGGCATCCAGACGGCCAAACTCTTTTAGCTGTTCCTCTCCCTGCTGATAAAAATCCTGATCCTTTACATGATCCAAATGACAGTGCTCTATCAGTACAGAAGGAATCTGCTGTTCTGAACAATACCTTAAAATTCCATAATAATTGTCCCCTTTATCATTTAGCTTTGTTTTGATTCCTCTGGAATAAAGCCCAATACTGGTAAGTTCACTCATTTCAATCTGGGCAAAAGAATACCCTTTAGAATAAAATTCTCCCCCTGCCGGCACCCAGACTTCAGCACCAAAAAGATCATGATTCACTGACATATTAAAATGCAGACAAAAAAGAAAATCAGCATTTTTTTCTTTGGCAAATAACGCTCTTTGTTCAAGGCTCATGTTCATATCCATATCATGTGTCAGATAAACGAGCACCTGATCATACTTTTCAAGTTCTTCTTTCATTGCTTGGGCTACAGTCATAGTCATTTCTTTTTCCGTATAGTTTTCATATTCAGCCCCAAGATTCTCTCCGCCATGACCAGGATCAATAACAATAATCAAAGGTTCTTCTGCCCTGGAAAGAATAGAAAAAAAGAAAAAACCTATCATTAATCCAAACAGGACACTTATTTTTTTCCATATGACCTTCATCTTTATACCATGCCTTTTTTATGATAAAAAAACCAGCTTACTGTTATGTGGTAAGCTGGATCATCCTTATGCTAAATTAAATCTAAATTCAGATTATCAGAATTTTTATTTTCACTTCCCTGCGAGTCAGTTAAATCCTCTCCTATATATGCATCAGCTTCAGGAGGATTTAGTTCCACCCGATTAGCATTTACAATATCGATATAATGATTTAATGCACCGACAAAACTTTCATAATGATCCGTAGTGGTTTTCATGGTCTGCGTCATTAAATTTTCCACATTTGCCAAAATATCATCCGTATACTGCATGGCTGCCATACGCATATTATTTGCCTCTGTGGTTGCATTATCCAGGATTTCCTGTGCCTGCATAGTGGCCATTTTTACTACTTCATTCGCTTGTGTATATGCCTGCTGCATAATTTCGTGCTCATTGATCAGTTCATTGGTATGAACGGTTGCTTCATCAATCAACGCCTGTGCTTTCACACGTGCATCATTTAAAATTGCTTCCTTATTACTGATTATTTTCTGATAACGCTTTATTTCATCGGGAGTTTTCATTCTAAGCTCTCTTAAAAGCTCGTCTATTTCTTCTTTGTTGACAATAATTTTACTGTTTGAAAGAGGCTGGTATTTACAGCCGTCAATATATTCTTCAATTTCATCGATCAACTGTTCGATTCTGCTGCTCATGTACGTCCTCCCATTTCTTTCTCTCCAAATCCAAACTTACGATACACAAGCTTTGCTACAAAATCAGGAACACACATGGAAATATCGCCATTAAAACTTGCAATCTCTTTCACACTGGAAGAGCTAAGATAAGCATATTCCAAACTGGTGGTAAGAAATACTGTATCTAATGCTCCACTGGATAACTTGGCATTAGTCTGTGCATTCTGAAGTTCATATTCAAAGTCGGTGATCGCACGCAGTCCTCTGATAACCACGTGAATATCCCTTGACCTGGCATAATCTACTAAAAGCCCGCTGAAGGATTCCACTTTTACATTTGGAATATCCCAGACTGCTTCCTGTAATATCTTAACACGTTCCTCCACAGAAAACAATGGAGTCTTTAGTTTATTATTTAAAACACTGACTGTTAATTCATCAAAAATATTCGCCGCACGTTTGATCACATCTAAATGGCCATAGGTAACCGGATCAAAACTTCCGGGATAAATTGCTGCTTTCATCAAAGTCCCCTTTTCTTGCAAATACATGCTTATTTGTCTTATATTTCTTTTCTTTGACCACTGTAAAACCAAGCTCCGGCAAAAAATTTATATCCATGTGCAAGTCTGCTTCCAGAATCAGCAGCGTATTTTCTGTTACATAAGGCTGCTGCTTCAGCATCATGAATACTTTTTCTTCATAACCAGCCTGATAGGGTGGATCAATAAAGATAACATCTGCTTCCTTTTCACTGATCATGGAAAGCGCACTAAAAACATCCTGTTTTAGCAGTGTAGCATTATCAGAAAACTTTGTAAAGGAAAGATTATCCAAAATACAGGAAATTGCTTCCTTACCATTTTCTACAAAATATGCATGGTCGGCCCCTCTGCTTAGTGCCTCTATGCCAATTCCTCCGCTTCCTGCAAACAGATCAATAAAAATACATCCTGGAATTTCTCCCTGAATCATATTAAACAAAGTTTCCTTTATTCTGTCTGTTGTAGGTCTGGTAGCTGTCCCCTCAGGCGTTTTCAATTTTAAACTTCTGGCTTTTCCAGCTATTACACGCATACATAAATCTCCTTATCTTAAGACACTCTGATTTTTGTACCTTTTCCGTCTCTTTTTGCTGCCTTTAATTTTTGAAGGTCAATTTCTTTTTCTCTGTAAAGCGTTGTCTGTACCTCACCGCTTTTTATATAATAAACCTGTTCAACATGATCACTGCCGCTTAACTTCATTCCCCGCACACCAATTGCACTTTTTTTCTTTTCAGGTATCTCATCCACTCCAAATTTAAGAAAATATCCCTCTGCAGTCTGCAATACAATTTGTTTTTGATCATTTAAAGCAACAACGCTTATAACTTCATCGTCCTGTGCTAATTTCGTTGCGGCAACCGTTCTTTTGGCCACATCAAACTCGCCTCCGTCAACCACCTTCATCATAGCCATTTTTGTTACAAATATCATGCGGTAAAGGTTTAAGCTCATCTGGCTCGCAACAGCGATCACAATTTCTTTTTCACCATTAAAATTACTGATATTGTCTATAGGCACTCCTTTATCTCTAAATTTTCCAAAGGGAATATCCATGACCTTTACCGTATGAAGCTGTCCAGTATTGGTAAAAATACAGATCCGCCCTGTATTTTTGCAGGAAAAAACATATTTGTTTTCTGAATCAGCCGCTTCTTTGTTTCTTTCATAAGCAGCCAGATCAATGCATCTTACATAGCCAAACCGATCCATCAGGAACATAACTTCCATCTCTTCTACTTTCTTTTCTACATAAACAGCCTCGGCTACATTTTCAATTGTTGTTTTCCTCTTCTTTCCATAAGAACGCCTGATTCCCTCTAGTTCATTGATAATAACCTGCGCCATAGAATCACGCCTGTCCAAAATATCTTCATAGCGGTAGATATTCGCCATAGTTTCCTCATGTTCGTTAATAAGCGCTTCTAATTCCAATCCAATCAGCTTATACAGCCGCATTTCCAAAATAGCATTCGCCTGTTTATCTGTAAAGCAAAGCTGTGCTGCCATAATTTTTGATTCTTTGGAACGAAATTTGATTCCCTCAATCTTCCCTTCCACAAGACATGCCTTTGCCATAGCCCTATCCTTAGAGCCACGCAAAATCTCTATCACAAGATCAATTACATTGCATGCCTTAATAAGCCCCTCCTGTATTTCCTTCTTTTCTCTTTCTTTAGCAAGCAATGTGGTATATTTTCTCTTTGCTACTTGAAACTGGAAATCCACGTTATGCTTAATGATTTCCTTAATTCCCATAACCTCCGGCCTGCCATTTGCTATGGCAAGCATATTGACGCCAAAGGTATCTTCCAAACGAGTTTTTTTGTAAAGCATATTTACAAAATTATCCACATCTGCATCTTTTTTCAATTCAATTACGATCCTGATTCCCTCTTTGGAGGACTGGTTTGATATATCCACAATATCCTGGGTTTTTTTGCTTTCTGAAAGTGCCGCCACATCCATAAGAAATTTAGATATATTGGCGCCAATCATAGGATAAGGAATCTCACTGATCACTACAAGCGTCTTTCCGGCTTTTCCCTTTTCAATTTCCACCTTTCCCCGAACTTTTATTTTTCCAGCGCCGGTTTCATAAATTTCTAAAAGGTCATCTTTATTTGTGACAATTCCCCCTGTCGGGAAATCTGGACCTTTGATATACTTCATAAGTCCTTTTGTGGTAATTGTTTCATCCAGCATATAAGCCTTGACTGCATCGATCACTTCCCCTAAATTATGGGGCGGAATGCTTGTCGCCATACCAACTGCAATGCCCTCGGAACCATTTACCAGCAAATTGGGAAATTTTGCGGGAAGAACCCCCGGTTCTTTTTCTGTCTCGTCAAAATTAGGAATAAAATCCACAACATCCTTATCCAGATCTGAAAGGAATGCTTCCTGGGTAATACGTTCAAGCCTGGCTTCGGTGTAACGCATGGCAGCGGCACCATCCCCTTCAATATTTCCAAAGTTACCATGACCATCTATTAAAGGAAGCCCCTTCTTAAAATCCTGTGTCATAACCACAAGCGCCTCATAAATGGAACTGTCTCCGTGTGGGTGATATTTACCCATTGTATCACCTACAATACGGGCACTTTTTCTGTAAGGCTTATCATATTTGATTCCAAGCTCATGCATATCATACAGAACTCTTCTTTGAACCGGCTTTAAACCATCTCTGGCATCCGGCAGCGCCCTTGCAATAATAACACTCATGGCATAATCAATATAGGATTTCTGCATGACCTCAGAGTATTCGGTTTTAATAATTTTTTCTTCCATACTTCCCCCAATAGTTTAAATATCAAGCTCTGCATCAGTTGCATGTTCATAGATAAATGCCTTTCTTGGAGGCACTTCTGTACCCATCAGCATTTCTGTCACTTCTGAAGCCATACGTGCATCTTCTATCTCGACCTGTTTTAAAATTCTGCTTTCCGGATTTAAGGTGGTTTCCCAAAGCTGGTCAGCATCCATTTCTCCAAGTCCTTTATACCTTTGCAGGGTAAAAGGGCCCTTATGGCGTTTTCTGTATTGTTCCAGTGCCTTGTCATCATACAGATACTGTTCTGTGCCTTTAGAGGGCATGGCCTTATATAAAGGAGGCATGGCAATATATACATGTCCTTCATAAATAAGTTCAGGCATAAACCTGTAAAATAACGTTAACAGCAACGTGGAAATATGTGCTCCGTCAACGTCTGCATCAGCCATAATAATAATCTTATCATAACGAAGCTTAGTGATATCAAAATCATTCCCATAGCCTTCAGAAAATCCACAGCCAAAAGCATTGATCATTGTCTTGATTTCTGCATTGGCAAGGACCTTATCAATACTTGCTTTTTCCACATTCAGTATTTTTCCCCGTATAGGAAGGATCGCCTGATATGCACGATTTCTTGCAGTCTTTGCACTTCCTCCTGCAGAATCGCCCTCTACAATGAAAATTTCGCACTTTGAAGCGTCTTTTGACTCACAATTTGCAAGTTTCCCATTAGAGTCAAAAGAAAACTTCTGTTTTGTAAGCATATTAGTTTTTGCTTTTTCTTCTGTCTTTCGAATCTTCGCTGCCTTTTCCGCACAGCCTATAATATTCTTTAAAGTCTCAAGATTTCTGTCGAAATAACGAACCAGTTCCTCTCCTGTCACTTTAGAAACAACCTTAGCGGCATCCTGATTATCCAGCTTCGTTTTTGTCTGGCCTTCAAATCTGGGATCAGGATGCTTCAATGAAATGACTGCAGTCATGCCATTTCTCACGTCTGCTCCTGTAAAATTGGCATCCTTTTCCTTAAGGATATTCAGCTCTCTCGCATAAGTATTAATAATATTTGTAAAAGCAGTTTTAAATCCAGTCAGATGAGTACCGCCTTCAGCATTATAAATATTATTGCAGAATCCAAGCACGTTTTCATGAAATTCATTGATATACTGGAACGCGCCTTCTACAGAAATTCCTTCGCTTTCTCCTTTGAAATAGATTACATCACAAACAGGCTGGGTGGATTTATTCATATCTTTAATAAAACCAATTAATCCATCCGGCTCATGGTATGTAATAATTTCAGGTTCTTCTTTTCTTTTGTCGGCAAAAATAATCGTTAGAGCAGGGTTTAAATAAGCAGTTTCATGCATTCTGCTTTTAATTTCATCTTCCTTAAACCTTGTTTTGTCAAAAATTGTATCATCCGGCAGGAAATTGACTTTTGTCCCTGTTCCCTTTGCTTTGCCAATGACAGGAAGCAGTCCATCCACTAACTCTACCGTAGGATTTCCTCTTTCATATTTGTCCTCATAGATGCGTCCTCCGTTTTTGACCTGCACAGTCAAATATGTAGAAAGCGCATTTACTACGGAAGATCCTACGCCATGAAGCCCGCCGCTTGTTTTATAGGCAGAATCATCAAACTTTCCGCCTGCATGAAGAGTTGTAAAAACAAGACGTTCCGCACTGACTCCTTTTTCATGCATTCCCACAGGAATCCCACGTCCATTATCTTCTATTGTGGCAGATCCATCTGCTTCAAGCGTTACAAGAATGGTATCACAATATCCGGCAAGATGCTCATCCACTGCGTTATCTACGATTTCATAGATCAAATGATTAAGTCCTTTGGTGGATACACTGCCTATATACATTCCAGGCCTTCTTCGTACCGCTTCAAGCCCTTCCAGTACCGTAATACTGGAAGCATCATAAATTGCTTCTTTTGCCATTACAATAAACTCCTATTTGATTTTTTTACAGCAGGCAACTGCCAGGGCGCCAGGGCCGATATGACATGCAACGCTTAAAGAAAGTGGGTGTGCCACAATATCAAAGCCTGGAAACTCTTCTTCCAGTTCTGCAACAAACTGTTTCATCGTCTCTTTATTTCTGGTATAGGCAACCTCCAGCCATATATTATCCGCTGTTGCCCCGCCAAACCGGTTTTCCATGTCGTTTCTGATAGCATTGATCATGATGCTCTTCCCCTGATTGCTGGTTCTGGCCTTTGCAAAAGCATCCAGTTTATCTCCCTGGATGGTAAGTACTGGTTTGAGCTTAAGCATTGTGCCGATTGCAGCAGCGGCAGGAGTGATTCTTCCACCCTTTTTTAAATAATACAAAGTGTCCAGCATAATATAAATACTGGAATTATATTTATCTTTTTCCAGAAACTCCTTAATTTCCGCAGCATCCATTCCTCTGCCCGCCAGCAGCTTTGCATCCAGCGCCGACTGTCTTTGGGTGACAGATATTCTCTGATTATTGACTACCTGCACTCTGCCATTATAATCTTCAGAAAGCATAATTGCACTTTGACAGGAGCCCGACAGGCCGCTGCTCATAGGAATATAAACAATTTCATCATAATCCTCAAGAATCTCATCCCACAGCTTCATTACTGATTCCGGAGATGGCTGGCTGGTTACTACGTCTGCCCCGCTTTCCAACTTTTCGTAAAATTCATTTTGTGTAAGGGTAATATCCTCATAAAAAGTTTCTTCATTGATCATGAAGGGCATAGGAAGCACTTTGATCCCGCATTTACTGGCTTCTGTCTGGGTAATTCCACTATTGGAATCTGTTACAACTGCAATTTTTTTATTCATGTTTTAACCCTCTCTTCATTCCAATCCTTTTATTTTTATCCTATTTTCTTCACTATATATTGTGTTCATTTGCGCATAAACGCACAAATATATCTTACTGTCAGATTGTTCTAAAGTCAATAAAATTTCCAGCATTTTCATCCAGATACTGTTTTAGACAGACATACTTTTCACTTTCCAGCATCCTGTCCTCATTAAGCAGATGATCTACTGTAATACTGATTTTTTTAAGCAGTTCGGCATCCTGATAAATATCAGCTATCTTAAATTCCATTGCACCGCTTTGCCTGATTCCAAACAAATCCCCTGGTCCCCGCAGTTTCAAATCTTCTTCTGCAATATAAAATCCATCATTTGAATTGTTTAATATTTTTAGCCGTTCAGTAGTTTTTTCTTTACCAGCACCATCAATAAAAATACAATAAGACTGGGATTTTCCTCTACCAATCCTGCCGCGCAGCTGATGTAACTGGGCCAGTCCGAAACGCTCCGCATTTTCCACCATCATAACAGTTGCATTGGGTACGTTAATTCCCACTTCAATCACTGTGGTTGAGACTAATACATGAATATCTCCTTCTGCAAATGCCTCCATAATCCTCTTTTTATCTGCCGGTTTCATTTTTCCATGTAGGATTTCAACATGTACGTCTTCGGGCAGCATCATCCGAAGCTTTTCTCCATAATCAGTTACATTTTGAATTTCCTCCATATCAGCATCACTGGCTTCCACCATAGGACAGATTACATAAACCTGATGCCCTGCCCGCACTTCTTTTGTAAGAAATTCATATGCTTTCTTACGATAAGAAACATCCACCACACAATTTTTAATTGGAAGACGCTCTGCCGGCACCTCATCTACAACAGATAAATGCAGATCGCCATAAAGTATAATCGCCAGTGTACGGGGAATCGGTGTGGCGCTCATAACCAGTACATGGGTTCTTCCACCTTTTTCTCCCAGAAGTTCTCTTTGACGGACACCAAAACGATGCTGCTCGTCAGTGACCACCAGTGCAAGATTCCGATATTTTACTTTTTCCTGTATTAATGCATGAGTTCCAATAATTACATTAAATTCGCCGCCTTCTATCTGCTTGTATATTTCCTTTTTTGCAGATGCACTTACAGAACCTGTTAGAAGAACAGGTTTAAAAGGCAGGCGATACTGCTTTGTCATGCTGCTTAACTGCTCAAAATGCTGGGCAGCCAAAATCTCTGTCGGCGCCATAAGCGCCCCCTGATACCCATTACTTACAGTCATCAGCAAAGAAAGAAAAGCAAGAATCGTTTTACCAGATCCCACATCCCCCTGTACAAGTCTGTTCATGCACATACCGCTTAAAAGATCTTTTTCAATTTCCTGCCATACCCGTGTTTGGGCATTGGTAAGCTTGTAGGGCAGGGTTTCCACAAAACGCTTTGTCCACGCGGTCTCTATCATGGGATAATCGCTGCATAACGCTTCATTATACTCTTTCATTTTCCGGACAGACAAAAGAAATAGAAACAGTTCGTCAAACACCAGCCTTTTCCGTGCCTGCAGAAGGCTTTCCCAATCTTTTGGAAAATGAATCTGCCAAACCGCACTACTTCGAGAGGATAGCGCATACTCTTTTCTGATCTCTTCAGGCAGAATTTCTCCAAACAAATCTGATTCCCTGTTATTTGAAATATTTTCCGAAGAAGCTTCGGATTCCGGTACCAATTCTTTTAACGCCTGCCTTACAGCCTTCATAACAGCCTTATTGCCAAGACCGGCAGTAAGTCCATAACAGGGCTGAAGCTGTCCCATTTTCTCTTCATATTCTTCCCAGGTAAACAATGCCGGCTGATCCATATGATATTTTCCATTTTCTATTTTTATTTTACCCCGAAATAGAAAACTACTTCCCGACTTTAATTTGTTTTTCAGATAAGGGACATTGAAATAAGAAATGGATATCCTATCATTTCCGTCGCTGCAGATGCCTGTGCCAATAGTAAGATTCCTTAACTTTTTCCACTTAAAATCTGATGTAAGAAATAATTCAAGGGTAACCAGTTCTCCTTCCGCCGCCTTGGCAATCTTCACCGGTTCGTCAAAGCGTTGATAGGCTTTAGGATAATAAAGAAGCAGTTCCTTTATGGTATGAATTCCTAATTTATAAAAAAGTTTTGCTGTTTTTTCACCAATTCCTTTTATATTTATAATATCATCTGAATACTTCATCTAAAATCCCCCATGATTACAGGATGCAAAAAGGACGGTTATTTCCGTCCTTTTGAGCAACATAGTGTTTGATTCATAACATTTGATAAAACAGTTCTCATTGTAAACTGCATGATCACTCCGCCGAAATAATATAATAATAGATCGGCTGTCCGCCATACTGTAACTCAATATCACAGGATGGATAAGCTTCTTCTATACGTGTCTTTAATGCTTCCGCCACATCCTCCGTTATCTCTTCCCCATAATAAACGCTGATTAACTCTAAATCATCATTCATCATTTCCTTTACCATGTCAAATGTAACATCGGAAACATCACTTCCCACAGAAAGAATGCCTGCATCTCCAAGCCCCATATAGTCTCCCTGTTTGATTTCCTTGTCATCAATCATCGTATCTCTTACTGCATAAGTAACCTGTCCGGTCTTAACATTACCAATTTCAGATTTCATATTTTCTTCATTTTCCTGTACACTCATATCCGGAACATAATTAATAATTGCAGTAATTCCCTGAGGTACTGTTTTAGTAGGAATAACTATGATGTTCTTGTCTTTTACCATCATTTGTGCCTGATTTGCTGCAAGAATAATATTCTTGTTATTTGGAAGAATGAATACAGAATCTGCATTTACCCGTTCGATTGCATTCAGCATATCTTCTGTGCTGGGATTCATAGTCTGTCCGCCTTCAATGATATAATCCACTCCCAGACCTTTAAAAATATCATTAATGCCTTCTCCCACTGAAACAGCAATAAATCCTACTTCTTTGTGAGGCATCACTTCCTCTGCCTTTTGTTCCTCTGCCTTGCTCTCCTTGGATTGTTCTTCCCTGAAAAGCTTTTCCTGATGCTCCAAACGCATATTGTCGATCTTTAAGTTAGATAACGCACCATACTTAAGAGCCTTTTGGATTGCAAGTCCGGGATCATTCGTATGTACGTGTACCTTAACCACGTCATCGTCTGCTACCACAACAATTGAATCGCCAATAGACTCTAGGTATTCTTTGAAGTCCATTTCAGTTTTAATATTAAAATTCCTGCTGAGCATAATAATAAACTCTGTGCAGTAACCATATTTAATATCAATATCTGGCTGCGCTTCTGCTTTGGCCTTAGTACTTGGTGCCGATTTCACTTCTTTAATTGTTAAATCAATTTCTTTACCAAGGAATGCATCATACGCACCTTTTAAAACCTGCATGAGTCCTTGACCTCCAGAGTCAACAACTCCTGCCTGCTTTAAAACAGGAAGCATTTCCGGTGTTCTTTCCAAAACTTCATCTGCATATTTGATTACTTCATCAAAAAAATATTCCAGGTCACTACAGCCTTCGTCTGCCAGTTCTCTTGCTCTTATGCTGGCTCCTTTTGCTACTGTTAAAATTGTGCCTTCCTTGGGCTTCATAACTGCTTTGTAGGCAGTCTCCACTGCTTTTTCAAATGCATCTGCAAATACGGGAATGTTTAATACATCCTTTTCTCTGATGGATTTTGTAAATCCACGAAAAAGCTGGGACAATATAACGCCTGAGTTGCCTCTGGCTCCTCTTAATGAGCCGGAAGAAATTGCTTTACAAAGGGATATCATATCCGGATTTTCCATTGCAGCAACATCTTTCGCCGCGGACATGATCGTAAGTGTCATATTTGTTCCAGTATCACCGTCCGGCACTGGAAAAACATTCAGGTCATTAATCCATTCTTTCTGGGATTCCAGATTTTTAGCTCCAGCTAAGAACATCTTTGCAAGTATCTTAGCGTCGATTGTATTAGTCACAGCAAGTCCTCCTCTTAATCAATCACTCTAACACCTTCAACAAAGATGTTTATTTTTTCAACATGTATTCCTGTAAATTCCTCTACCTTATACTTTACATTACTGATCAGGTTATCAGAAACTGCAAGTATACCTACGCCATAAGCCACAATTACATGAAAATTTATTGTCAGCTTGTTATTATTAATTGAAACATTGATGCCTCTGGTCATACTGTCTCTTTTAAGCAATTTTACCAGTCCATCCTTAACATTAATGCCTGCCATTCCTACAATACCAAAGCATTCCATCGCAATGCTTCCCGCGTACTGAGCAATTACATCATTGTCAATTGCTATATTCCCCATATGCGTATTCATAGAAGTTTCCTTCATGGAAGAATTTTTCATAGGCTGCCTCCTTATATTTTGAACATATATATTGTATTATAACCTTAAAAAGAAAAA
>DKUR01000033.1 GCA_002490775.1 Lachnospiraceae bacterium UBA7199
CCCTCCAAAACTTTGATTACCCCAGTAATCTTCTCCCTCTTGGGAAATACTGCTAATCCCAAAAAGTATCTGCAAAAAATCCTGCTTTTCATTCAAAATACGAATGATTCTCACTATATTACCCTCTATCCTATAAAAGATATAATTTGGTTTCACAATCAGATAATGATAATCCGTAGGATATTCAATTATCTCTTCTAAACAAGAACCCGCTTTTGGAAACGTTTCCAACTGTCTGACCGCCAATGTGATTTCTCTGATACAAGCTTTTGCCTTTTCGTCTCCAAACTGCTTGGCAACATAGGTTTTCACTCCCTGTAAATCTTCCAATGCCCTTGGTGCATAGGTTAATTTCGGCATATTATAATCCTAATGCAGCCTCTACCTCGTCCGTTGTTAACCAACCATTTTCTCTGGCAGACTGCTCTCCTTCTTCCAATTTCGATAAGAGTCTTATCGTTGCTTTTAATCTGTCCAGATCATCTACATCCACAATCGCATAAGCTCCTCTTCCATTCCGTGTTAAATATACCGGTTGATTTGCCCGTACTTCTTTTAATACTTCCGTATAATTTCTTAAGTCTGATATAGGTTTAATATTTGGCATAGTAGAAACTCCTTTTAAATTTATTATATACAGACTCCTCAAAAATAGCAATGCAAATATACTCGTTAATTTACAGCATGTTCGAAATTACTTTTACAATCCAAATTATCCTTCCTGCGTATCTGGCTCTACCCGCATTTCAA
This sequence comes from Lachnospiraceae bacterium UBA7199, assembly GCA_002490775.1. Classification (GTDB taxonomy): domain Bacteria; phylum Bacillota; class Clostridia; order Lachnospirales; family Lachnospiraceae; genus Suilimivivens. The sequence goes on from DKUR01000033.1 coordinate 751, forward strand.
GTTGCCGTAAACATGGCTGAAATGAATGATCTCAAACAATATCCCTGTACTCAATAATAACCAGTTTTCCCGCCACAGTCCAATGAAAACATAATATAATGGCGGCAAAGCAACAATAAAAAACATCATTATTCCTGTTGTCTGATGACCATTAAAATATAGCCCCCATCCAATAAAATTCAATAGCAAAACAAAAACCGCCATGAAAAATCCGATCTTATATATCCCATTTCCGATATGAAAAAAGACTGCTTTCTCTTGAACAATAAACGTCATCATCGCAACACACAACGAACCTAACAGCTTTTCACATATATTTAATGCAACAGACGACTCCCGCATATTCATGATTGGATTATTCTCCAACTTAAAAAATGGCATAATCATATACGGAATTTCCTGCATTGCAAATAAGAAAAATCCTAATATCCAAAACCCGATATATTGATCTCCAAAAATTTTAAACCATTTTATCATCACAATAACCTCCGTGAATATTAGACACTCATGGTTCATCCGCCAATTCTACAAGTATACATATATAATAAAACCACTAAAAAAGCAAATTTTTCAAAAAAGAAAACTGCGCAAAATTCAATCGCATACTATTGACATACAACAAAAAGTATGCTATGCTTTCTCACAGATCGGAGGGCTCGCGTTGAAAGAAAAAAATAATTGCGGCATGCTGATACGTCAGATAAACAACGCATTAGAGAAAAGAGTAAATAACCAGCTGAAAGAAAAAGACCTCACTTTTTCTCAAATGTCTGCCTTAATTGAGATATTAAATGCACCAGCAAAAAAACTTACCTTTAAGGAATTGGAAAAGCGCTTGTCATTGGCACAGTCCACAACCGCCGGGTTGATTTCACGACTGGAGCAGAAAAAGCTGGTTATCGTTTCCGGGGACAGCGATGATAAGCGGATCAAATATGTGGAAATCACTTCTCTCGGAGAAAAATTCTGTCAGGAAGCAAGACAGGAAATGGAGCATACAGAAAAAATGCTTTTGGAAAACCTTTCCACTGCGGAAAAAGAAAGTCTGCTGTCTATGTTGGAAGAAGTAAACCGCACAGCAAGAAGACTCTAATGTCTGCCTGCATTGGGCAGACAAAAAAATGTTTATATCAATCGCTAGCTTTTAATCGTTAGCAATCGTTTGAAAGGAGGAACACACATGACGCTTTGCAGGTTGCAGCCGTATCTCTCGCAACGCCTGTATTTCTGATCTTTATGGCAGTAGGGACCGTTTTCGGCATTGGCGGTACCTCTGTCATTTCCCGTGCATTGGGCGAAGGGAAAGAAGACTATGCAAAAAAAGTCTGTTCTTTCTGCATGTGGAGTTGTATCCTGATCGGCGTAATCATAGCCGCGCTGTTTCTGATTTTTATGAACCCTATCCTGTCTCTGATCGGAGCAAGTTCCGATACCTGGGATTTGACAAAAACCTATTTGACTATCGTTGCCTGTAGCGGGCCTTTTGTGCTGATTTCAAACTGTTATACAAATGTTATCCGTGCAGAGGGAAAATCAGGTCACGCTATGATGGGACAGCTTCTCGGAAATCTGTTTAACGTCATTCTGGATCCGGTTATGATTTTAGGTTTCGGCTGGAATATAGCAGGTGCGGCGATTGCCACCGTAATCGGGAATGTGATCGGCGCCGGATATTATATCTGCTACTTTCTCCGTGGAAAATCAAGTCTCAGTATCCGCTTCAAAGATTTGACAGTGAGAAACAGAGTTTGCAGCAGTGTTCTGGCAATCGGCGTTCCCGCCGCCTTAGGCTCTCTGTTAATGAGCATTTCCCAAATTATAATCAACAGCCAAATGGCTGAATATGGGGATATGGCAATTGCCGGAATGGGCGTTGCAATGAAAGTCGTTACGATTACCGGAATGGTATGTATGGGTTTAGGGCAGGGCGTACAGCCCTTGCTCGGTTACTGTGTAGGGGCGAAGCTGTGGAAAAGGTTTCAAGATGTTTTCCGGTTCTCAGCTATATTTGCCCTGCTTTTGGGCGCCTTTTTGACAATCCTCTGTTACCTTTCCGTCAATCGGATCGTCGGCATATTTTTGACTGATACGACTGCTTTTGAGTATGCCGTCCAGTTTTCACGCATCCTATTGACAACCAGTTTTCTGTTTGGTCTGTTTTATGTCCTTGTCAATGGCATACAGGCTATGGGGGCGGCCACCGCTTCCCTCGTTATCAGTTTGAGCAGACAGGGCCTTATCTATATCCCTGCCCTGTTCATCCTGAAGGCGGCCCTTGGTCTGACCGGGCTTGCATGGGCGCAGCCCGTGGCCGATCTGTTTTCTACGATCCTTGCCGTTGTACTGTACATGAAAACATACCGCAAATTAAGCTAGGATTTTTTTGTAAAGTTCATAGTCGCTGTCCTTAAAAACATTAAAAATGATCCGTTCCGGACAATCGTCGTGCTTTTCCAGAAATGCCGATACTGTTTTCCATGCGATTTCCGCCGCCCTATCATTGGGAAAATGAAACTCCCCCGTGGAAATACAGCAGAACGCTACGGATTTGATTTTATGCTCAAGACAGCATTTCAGGACGTTTTCATAACAATTTTGCAAGTCCAGACATAGTTTATCATTCAGCCGATCATACACAATCGGCCCAACCGTATGGATCACATAATCGCAGGGCAGATTATAGCCTGAGGTCAAAGTGGCTGTGCCCGTCGGTTCTTCGTAGCTTCTGCCATATTTCAACCGTCTTTGGTACATGATGTGGCTGCATTCTTCCCGCAGCTGCATCCCCGCCGCACTGTGAATGGCATTGTCAATGCACCTGTGGCAGGGCACAAAGCAGCCCAGCATCTGTGAATTGGCCGCGTTCACAATGGCACCGACTTCCAGCCTTGTAATATCCCCCTGCCAGAGCGATATTTTGTCCGCATGAGAGGAATTACTGCCAAGGGCTTCCTTTATTGTGGGAATATCCGCCAACTTAACAATCCCCCTTGCCTTTTTCTCCTCCTGCAAATACGCATCCTGCAAATTTGTCAGTTCATCGGAAAGCTCTCTTGGCATACGGATATTCATAAGAGAACGGATTGCCCTTTTCTTTTCTTCTAAGCTGTATTCTTCGGTTTCCAGCTCTTTATATTCCACCGAATCCGCCTTCAATTTTTCCAATAGTATCTCTGCCTTTTCTGCTCCGCTCATTGCTGACACCAGCCTTTCCTCAAATGCTGTTTTGACTGTTCAGGTCAAATATAACCTTTGCCATATCGCCGCCGATACCGACCGCCCTGTTCCCTAAGTCCTCCGGGACAACGGCTTCATTCCTATTCAACCTGACCAGAGACAAGTTTTTGTTTTCACGAACCATTCTCTCAAAGGGAAAGCGAATAATCGTCGGTGTGTTAAAGCCAACGCCCAGTTCCAGCAGCACGCCCTTTTTCTGTTTCATCATATTCAGGAAATCGCGATAACGCCCTGCTGCCTCATGCCAGTTTTCATCTTCCACAAAATACTGATCACAGCGAAGGTGCATCGCCATATTGCCGCCACAGACCGGACATTTCGGCACCATTTCGGAGGGCACCAGACAGTCACGCCTTGCCTGATCCATCTGTCGAAACAGATCCTCCGCATCGTAAATCCTGGGATGGCATCCCTTTTCACATTGGATATTGCCATAATCTCCCTGTGTCGCAAAGATGCGTTCCGTCTGAAATCCGGCTTTTTGAAACTGATGATCCACATTCGTTGTCAAAACGAAATGCTCTTTTTCCTTAACGATCTCATAAAGCTGTTTGTATAGGGGCATCGCGGGCGGCAGAAAGCGGTTTATCATGCTGTGCTTTGACCAGTATCCCCATTTTGCCTCCTGCGTGGGAAACGGGTAAAAACCCGCCGCATACATATCCGTCATATACATGGGACCGTATTTCTCTATAAACTCACCAAAATTATCGGTAAACCGTTTTCCGCTGTAAGCAAGTCCTGCTGCTGTAGAAGCGCCCGCTCCCGCGCCGATCAGAATGAAGTCAGCCTCTTTTATCAGTGTGGACACCTGTTCAATCTGCTCTTCATAGGGAATATCCTTCATCTTTCTCAACCCCTTTTAAAATTTTCCGTTCGTATTCTGCCAGCTTTCCTTGTCTGCAATGGTTTCCATTACATCCCAATGCTCGGCAATCTTACCGTTCTCCACTCTCCACAAGTCATAGTAGCTGGTGGGGGCTCCGCCAAAGGTTCCCTCGCTGACAGCCAGCACATAATTTCCCTGTGCAAGCACCTGATGTACCGTTGTGTAGATCATCTGGATATTCTGCTTGGCCAAAGCGGCGAGGGCAGCCCCCAGACCGGACAGGCCGTGCGCAATTCCCGTATTGTGCTGGATATAAGTATCTCCGTCAAAATACTCCGGTGTCTTTTCCGAGTGGTTCCCCTGCATTACATCATACAGAAAATCCCTGACAAGCTGGCGGTTTTCTTCCGTTTTATCTAAATCCTTGATCGGAGCCACGTTATCAATCTGCGTATGGCCGGACGGATTCGGTTCTGCCTTGTCAGCAAGATTATCCCAGTGCTCCGCGATTCTGCCCTCGCTGTCGAAACGGAAGATATCAAACGCTACCTGCTCGCCTGCTCCTGCAAAATTGTAAACCGTCTGTAAAAATACCTTGTTGCCATCCTCATAAGCGCGGATATTGTTTACGGTTGTCTTAACCGGTGCAGATGCAAGATAGTTCACGCTTCCGACAAACGCGTCACGCCCTGTACCGTATGCCAGATTATGCTGGATATATCCCTCTGCCAGCAGAGACGCCGCCTTCTCTGCATCACCTGTTGCGAATGTTCCGATCAGTTCCTTTGCCTTTTCAATCTGTGTCATAATAGTATCCTCCTTTTATTCGGTTTATTTTTAATGTAACTTCCGTTGTTACATTCGATATCCATACTATAGCATCCTCTTGTTGTAATGTCAATGGTTACAACCAAATTTTTTTAAAAAAATTTCAAGGCATTCGGACGTTTCCTGCAATGCCTTGATTTTTCAACTATTTTCACTATTCTCCGTGTTCAGATATTTCTCCGTGTCCCGCTTGACGTCCGCCAGTGTAATCGCCGCAAGTTCTCTTTCCAATGCATTCTGTACCCGAAGCAGCTTGTCATCTAAAATGTAATGAATATTTTTCCCTACAGGGCAATTCGTACTCGGATTTTCATGAAAGTGAAATAATTCCCCATTTTCGACGCACTCCACAGCGTTGTATATATCTAAAAAAGTAATTTCGCTTAACGGCCTTGTAACAGCAGCGCCTCCTGTTCCCCGCGCCACCTTGATCAGGCCGGCGCCTTTTAGCTGACCTAAAATTTTCCTTATAATGACAGGATTTACATTGGTACTTCCTGCAAGGAAATCACTGGTTACTTTATACTCGCTTCCGAATGTGTCTATACAGGCAAAAATGTGAATCGCCAAGGTAAACCGACTTGAAATCTGCATAGGTATCTACCGCCTTTCCATCTCATTTTACTCCGCTCCCGTTGTAATGTCAACGATTACAATTCGCGTCAAAAAATCCTTTGAAATTTTTTTTGCGGTTGTATATAATATAAATACAACGTGTAGCTTACATGCGTAATTCCGGTTGCGTATGGACTGCACGTTTATTTTTGTGGAAACAAAGAAAAGGAATGGTGAAGAAATGGAACAATCGAATCAATTTTTAGGAACGGAACACATTGGAAAGCTAATGAGAAAATATGCAATCCCCTGCATTATCTCTCTTTTAGTCGGCGCACTCTACAATATTGTAGACCAAATTTTTATAGCAAACGCCAGTTATCTCGGCTCTTATGGAAATGCAGCAAACACAGTCGTATTTCCGCTTACCGTCGTTGCGCTCGCCATTGCCGTTATGATCGGTGACGGCTGTTGTGCATTCGTCAGTATCAGTCTCGGCAAAGGGGAAATGGCTCATGCCAAAAAAAGTGTCGGCAACGCAATCCTTATGATGATAGCAGGCAGCCTGCTGCTAACCGCTGTTTATCTGCTTTTTCAGGCACAAATTATTGCCATGTTCGGCGGAACCGTAAATGAGGAAACCTTTTATTATGCCAAAGAATATTTTTTCTATATTAGTCTGGGTATTCCGTTTTATATGTTCGGGCAGGCAATGAATCCGATTATCCGCGCTGACGGGAATCCCAAATTCGCTATGGCTTCTACTCTGATGGGTGCGGTTGCCAATATCATACTTGACCCGGTTTTTATTTTCGTATTTAAATGGGGGATGAAAGGCGCAGCTGTCGCAACGGTAATCGGCCAAATTATCACAGCGATATTAGGGGTATGGTATATCCTGCACATGCGGACAATCAAGCCGTTACTTATCGACTTAAAATTGGACCGTAAAATCTGCGGCAAGACATTACTTTTAGGAATTACAAGTTTTTTATCGCAAATTTCTTTGGTTGCGGCAATGGCTGCAATTAACAATATGCTCCGCAAGTACGGCGCAATGGACGAAATATTCGATCAGGCGCAGTATGCACAGATCCCCATGGCCGTTGTCGGCATTGTTATGAAATTTTTCCAGATTGTCATTTCCATTGTTGTCGGTATGGCGGCCGGCTGTATACCGATTGTGGGCTATAATATAGGCGCAGGCAATAAATTGCGGGTCAAAGAGCTGTTCACAAAATTGCTGACCGCAGAAGCCCTTGTAGGTGCAGCCGCATTTGTTTTGGTTGAGGTTTTCCCGCATCAACTCATTTCCATTTTCGGCGCCGCAAACGAAAGCAGTTATTATACGGAATTTGCCATAAAAGCATTTCGGGTCTATCTGTGTATGATTATTATGGCCTGCATCAACAAAGCGTGTTTCATCTTTTTACAGGCCATGGGAAAAGCGGCGGCGTCTACCGCACTCTCCATGCTGCGTGAAGTGGTGTTCGGTGTCGGATTCGCTATTTTACTTCCCGTATTTTGGGGACTCAACGGGGTGCTATACTCCATGCCTGTTTCCGATATTTTGACGTTTATTGTTGCGGTTATCCTAATCGCTCGTACTTACAAGGAATTAAATGCGGAAAATTCTCTGCACTTTAGAGAGCCTTAGGGATAATCCCTCTGTATTAAGATGGCGGTATCATACGGATATCATCAATTTGTTTTGCCCGCTGATAAGCTGTATCCAAGAACTCATGAATTGACAAATCTTCATAATCCCAATTCATTGGTTCTAATGTTGTAGCGCCTTTATAGCCGGTTAGCGCTATTTCTCTCATAACAGCAGGCCAATCTATTTTTCCGTCGAACGGCAGCTGATGTTGATTCCGTTTGCCGCCATTGTCCTGTAAATGCAGCGCCATCAAACGATTTCCATATAATTTCAGCAAATCATCATTCGGCGCATAATTTATATGGTGACAACTGTCATAACAATAACCGACATTTTTTGATTGAAACGTACCTAATACCAAAGCCAGATTTTGCATATTGGACAAGTTCTCAAACGCTATGTTTATATCATATTTTTCTGCTTCATTGATCAGCAGCCCTAATCTTTCCAACCCCAAATGATTGATCGGATACTTATCATTCGGCAAATGGATAACCATTGTCGGAATATGAAATGCAGAGCAATCAATTACACATTGTAAATAATTTCGGAATACACTTTCTCCATCTAAATTATCTAATGATAAAAAAACCTGTTCATGAACCGGCGCATGAATATTTTCTATATCCAATCCTGCGTTTCTGGCAAATTGAGCATCCTTTTGATAACCAATCCCCCTGCCAAATTTGTCACTCCACCAGAGCATTACACAGTCAAAGCCGGCTTTTTTAATCAATCTGTATCTTTCCTCAAAGGATACATCATATCCCAAACCATATCCAAAGCAATCATATATTCCTATCATGCCAGCATCCTACCTGTTTTTCTTATCATTCTACACTTATAGAATATTAAAAAATTTTAAAATGCCTTGTGTGCTATGCCTTCCATCTCATTCAGGAAGTTGCTGCTGACACTTGAATTCAGCATTGCCACAAATCCTTTTTGCGATTTTAACTGAAAACACATTTCGGAGGTATAACCGAGGTTGCCGCCGGAATGCTCATAATAACCCTCCGGATTTTCATCCGGGAAAAAGAGTCCCAGACCGGTAGAAGCGCCGGGTATTGCTTTCGTCGTCATTGCAACCATACTATCTTTTGACAAAAAAGCACTTTGACCTTTCATCGCCCTCATAAGCTCTATTTCCAAAAGCGCCAGCTGCTTTGGATTTGTCCATAATCCAGCAGCCGCCAATTCCGGCATGATGCTGAATCCGCCCGCAATTTTCCTGTTGTATACATCATAGCCGCAGGCATAATTCGGATGGGCGCAGGTGTCTAGCGGTTGTTCAAATGTACTTTGCGTCATACCGAGCGGTGATAATACCCATTTCTGCATAAGTGGTTCAAATTCCGTGTCGAGTACGTCACAAATTACTTTTTGCGCAAGAATATATCCGCCGCCGGAATATGCCCACTTCGCATTGGGTTCGGTCTGCATAAAGAGAGGCAGATTATTTGCAGGATATTCACCTCTGAGGATCTGGTCAACGGAAGGGATCTCCATAGTATGCAAATATCCCGTGAACCCGCCAATATTGAAGCCGGCTGTATGGCTTAACAGATTTCTAAGGGTGACCCGATGATCTTGACAATCAAATGTTTTATAAAAATCCGCATCGGTATATTGTCTGATGTCTTCATCCAGATCAACTTTTCCGGCTTCCGCCAATCGCAGCACAGCAATTACCAGTAAGACTTTGCTTATAGATGCCGCCTGAAACAACGTTTCATCGTCTGCTTCTATTTTGTTCTCACGATCGCGGCAGCCAAAACATTCGGTATGTATATCGCCATCTTCCAGGACGCAGACAGACAAGGCCGGTACTTTATAAAAATCCATCCGTTCATAGAAACTCATCCCGGAATATGAAGCTTCTTTGATCGCTTGCATAATACAGCTCATCTTTATACCGCCTCTTAAACATGATGATAAGCAAACTGTGTTTCCGCTCATTAATTCGCTCATCTGAAATGAGCGAATTAAGCTAAAGCCTTGTATATATATTGCCCTTAGTCATTTTTTTGCTTTTAATAACTCCACAGTCTGTCAATGCCTTTAAATATCTACGGACTTGCGCTTCTGACTTGCCTGTAATTTCCTTGCCCATCGCCGTTGTAATAGTAGCATGATCCTTTAAATACTCAAGTATCTGCTGTACCGGCTCTTGCATTTTCCCACTCATTAATTCGCTCATAATTCGCTCATCTGGCGCGAGTGGATTACTTTCATTACAATTCAGCAACTCTAAATACTTATCACACGCTTTGCAAAGTACCATAATCCCTGATGCACTGATATTGTATTCCGGCAGCCGCCCATTATACTTTTCACAAGCTTCTTTAATTTTTTCAAACCCTCTGCCCCATGCCTCTATCATACCGCTTTTAAAGAAAACATTTGCCAGCTTCGGATTATATGGCCTAGAAGAATGCTTTTCAAACAGCTTCTCCGTTGAATCAAGCTCAGACGGCATCTCACCATCATTCCAGATATATATTTTGTCCTCATATACGCTGATCTGAATGGGATTGCAGGCACTGTAATCCTTATGAACCACCGCATTCAGCAATATCTCACGAAATGCTTCCTGTGGAAACATAAACTGCTCGATCCTCTGAATTCCATCATAATAAATCAGGGCTTTCAAATATTTCGTGTAGACCAAATCAACTGTCTTATCAATCTGTTCAATCAGGGAGCCGTGCACCTCATCCTGATATTTCAAATCAGAATCGGAAGCGCCAAAATAACCAATCTTGATATAAGAACCCGTAACCCACTTCTCTGGATCTTTATAAAAGGCAAGCATTGCCGCCCTGATCAGATACCTTTCTTCGTCAATTAGGTGAAGATTCTCCATCAGTATAGTATCGTCAACGCTTGTTTCCTCCTCCGTCAGTCTATGTCTTCTCAGAGCCTTTTCCTTAAACAAGTCGATTGCCTCTCTCCTCAAATCCGTTACCTGTAATTTGGGTATCGGCATACCGTCCCATGTTCTTCCCTGCGATTTCAGAATTGCTTTGTCCAGTTCTTTTCCGGTTATCGTTCTCATGGTGCTGCCTGAGCGATAAAAATATTTGCCATGATAACTGATAAGCGAAGGGTACTTGTCCACAATAATCTCAATGTATTGTAAGTCATTTTCATATAGCAGATTAACATCAGCTACAATACCCATTGTATCTGTAATCTTATTTGGGATGGCTTCCAATAACTTTTCCCTGTCCTTATCGCTGAGCCCGCTAACAACTCCGTCGTCGTTTTTGCCAATATAGAGCGTTCCGCCATAGGCATTTGCGTATCCGCAAATCCACTCTAGGAAATCATCGTGCCATGCTTCTTTCCATTCGATTGTTTGATGCTCCGGCATTTTCTTCACCTACTACCTTCTTCATCTATCATTTTATATTTGCTTATGAAAAAAGTCTCCCACTTTTCGGTAAGAGACTATACATACAACTCGACCATTTATATACCGCATATCGGTCAGCGGTAAACTTTCTTTGTGTCTAACATTCTAGCAGGTCAACACTAAGGTGTCAATATATTTTTCAAATATATATGGACGAAAATTCGTTTCAATCATAAATTATTTTTTTGCCCATCTTTTTTTTGATCTTCTCTATCAGTGCCATATCCGCCGGAAGCCACTCTACGTCATACAGTGTGTCTATCGAAAGCCATCTGGCCGCCTCCGCCTCTTTGAGCACCAGCTCACCTACCTTGATCTGTGTATCAAGCTCTTCCCTTATCTCTCTAACCAAAGCCTCCTGCGATGTTTCACCGGCCTCAATCTTTCCGCCGGGAAACTCCCATTTCCCCTTGAACTCACCGTAACCTCTGGCCGTGGCAAAAATCCTGGCGGGGGTGAGTCATATCGTCGCAGATAATGGCCGCAGCCACGCGGATTGGTTCCTTATCCGCGCGCTGGCTGCCTTTAAACTCTTTCTCCACATGACCATGCTCGTGCTTACCAATAAGTTTATTTCCTTCAAAATCCAACTCGATAACATAGGGCATCCAATCTATTATTCTTAAGAAGTCATCGCACCCAAAACTGTTATCATAAAAGTTCAATATGGAACTGAGGGCAGTTCCATGCGTTCCTACCACAATTTCTTTATCCGCATTATCTGCCAAAATATCATGCAGCGCTTCCATATTACGTTTTTGAACCATGGCAATGGATTCTCCACCCTCTTCATGATAATCATGATCTGCCCAGCGTCTCTGAAACATTCCATGATGATTGCCATTCGGACCTTTTTCCCGCTCTCTTAATCTCTCGTCTGTTATGATCTCTTTTCCAAAAAAGGCGGCCGCATCCGCTATCGTATCTTTACTGCGCTTGTATGGGCTACTGTAAAACATATCTATTTTCCTGTCCTTCAAAAATTCCACTACCATTGCGGAATCTTTCCTGCCTTCCTCCGTTAACGGTCTTGTTCTGTCTTCTTCCCAATCATGATCCGGTTGTGCATGACGCACGAAATACACTCTCGTCATAATACTCTGCTTCCCTCCCGATTTGTCCATCTAATTCTATCAGGCAGCGCCCTGCCCAAATCAGGCACTGTTATAAGCGGTAGTCTGTCTTCCCGATCTCCATTTCAATAATTCTCCACGGTTTCCCGTCAACTATTTCCCTTTCGACAAAACCCACTGTTTTATAGCACTTATATGCCGAAGTATTATTTTCAAATACGCCGATGGTAACCTTTTCAGCGCCCAGAATATCAAACGCATATTTGAGCCCGGCATTAAGCATCTGCTTCCCGTATCCCTTTCCTCGGAGTGCATCGTCCACGATCACCCAGCCGAAACGGAGAATTTTATTATCCCCCTGTAGGTATCTCATAATAAAATGGCCCATCACTTCATTATTATCGTCAAACGCCGTCCATGGATAAAAATTATCCGCTTCCTTACAATCTCCATTATTTAATCTATATTTTTCGTCGATCACATCAGCAGTAATCGGGAAATTTCCAAACTTTTCCCCACCCCATTTTAGAAAAACTGTTTTATCTTTGATCCATTCAGCTATTTTTTCAGCGTCGCAACTCTTATATGGTCTTAATCTCAGCATTATTATCGCTTATTACTCCTTCCAAGTTCTGCAAGATCGTCTTGCGTTGTGTTTTTATCTTTGCCCCTATATATTACCACACAAACGCCTATCTTGCTATAAAAATGGCAATCCGCCTGATCTTGCGAACTGCCACTTTATCATTTCTTTATCTGTTTGGCTTTCTTTTTCCATGCTTTATTAACACCGCGCTTCGTCTTTTCTATTTTGAATAAACAGCTTCATTTCTTGAAAGCAGATACACACAATACTGATTCATACTGATGCCTTCCTTTTTTGAATGTTCCGCCAATAACCGATGTAAACTACGAGGTATGCTTTATCCAATTAGCTACACAGTGTGTAGCCAATTACAAGTTAATTGCTTTTATCAGCATATACCAACTGGTTACGCTCCAACTCTTCTTTCAATTCCTCCACCGTAGGCAACACAGTCATATACTTAGATGCAAATATCTGTTCACTTTCATTTAAAACAGAATATTTTACTATCGTTTCGTCTTTATCCGTACAGAGAATAATACCTATTGTTGGATTATCATCCTCCTGCTTCTTCAAGTCATCAAACATACGAATATACATATCCATTTGTCCAATATCCTGATGTGTTAGTTTATGTGTTTTCAAATCTATCAACACAAAGCACTTCAAAATATAATTGTAAAACACCAAATCGATATAAAAATCTGCTGTTTCCGTACAAATATGCATCTGCCTATCCACAAAGCAAAATCCTTTTCCCATTTCCAGTAAAAATTTCTGTAAATGACTGATAATAGCATTTTCTACATTCTTTTCAACAATTCCCCCATTATCTTTAATCCCCATAAACTCCAAAACATAAGGATCTTTCACAAATTGTGGAACCCGCCCTGTTTTATCCGGAAATTGTGTAGAAAGAATCCGCTTATAGTAACCCGTTTTTATATTACGTTCTAATTCTCTAACCGACCAACACTCCGCAGCAGTTTCTTTCAAATAAAAATCACGTTCTTCGACATCTTCTAATCGCATAATTGTTCTAAGATGTGACCAGTGTACTTTCCCAATCATTGAATAACCAAAAGAATCTTGCGGAAATGTCACATACAATTGTCTGCAATTTTTTATATTTGCAATAGAAAACCCTGTGCCATACTGGTCTGACAGTTCCTGTGCCAGTCTTTTGATAATATACGAGCCATACTTCGCTTTTGCCGAACCTCTCAACTCCTGTTCAACAATACGCTTTCCAACATTCCAATACGCATAGGTCATAATATCATTTGCCACCATATAGGCATTGCTTCTGGCATTTTCTAAAATATCGCGCACATCCTTATAAAATTGACGTTCCTCTTCGCCATCAATCAATTCAAATCCTGCCATTATATATCCTTTCCAATTGGCTACACACTGTGTAGCCAATTTAAAAACAACTCATCATACAATTTTATTATTCTTCTTGTTGAAATTTTATATCCCATATTGTTTCCTCAATCACCTTAACACACTCATCAACATTTTTCTGAATATCCTTTCCCCAAAACCGAATCACCGTCCACCCTTCAAACAATAACCTCTTATTTATTTCATCATCGCGCACTCGGTTTCTGGAAATCTTACTAATCCAATACTGGCTGTTATTACTTCTTTCCAATCTCGGCTTTAATACCTCCCAATCCTTTCCATGAAAAAACTCACTGTCACAAAAAATCGCTATCTTGTATTTCGTCAGTACAATATCAGGTTTTCCCGGTAGTCCGTCATAATTCTTCCGATAACGATGTCCTTTGTTCCACAGCGATTTACACAGTTTCACTTCGATGCTGGTATCCCTCGCCTTAATATGCTGCATATTCTTTCTACGTTGCTCTTTTGTTAAATTATCCATATATTACATCACTGTCCTATATAATGTCTTTCATTAGCACCTGCCTGTTGACACTAAAAATATCCTTTATCCGCTGATGTGTGTAAGGCTTCTCTCTATGCTGCTCAACCATTTTAATCACATTCGACACACTGATTGCCGAACCATTTACATCTGTTGCATCAACTATATTTTTAAGCTGTTTGTCAATGTTGCTTCCAAAACCACCAGCAATATATGAAAAAAAAGCAAGGGGCTTGTCCGATTTGCTATAATTACCAATATTTCCAATATAATTGTGCACCATGCGGTTATAATGGTCATTGCTGATTGTATATTTGTGATATGCCTTATTGTCCAATATAGCCTGAAACCCGTTTTCATCAGAAAGCAACAGTACGTCCGGCGTTAAGCCTATTGGTCCGACGTGTTTAGCTTCAAATCCAAACACATCTTGAAACAGCTCAACAGTTGCTTTTTCAAACTCTGTCGCTTCATCACGCCCCTTAAATGCCATTTCAAAATATTTTGTCATAAATGCACCGACAGAGCCCTTCGGATATGTTTCAATCAAAATATCCTCAACAGTCTTTCCATCTATTCCCGTCCTCTGTACAATGAAATCCACAACACTTGGTGTTATTTGCGTAATTGGACGTTCCAGTGATTCAGCGATATAAGCCTGTCTTACTTTTTGTCTTGCAATCAGCATTGCCGTAATCGTTTGCGTCATAGTCAGATTACGGCTGTCTTTTTTGTGTTTTGGATCAATGCCATACTTCCTCTGGAAATATTCATGTTGTTCCGGGCGATCAATAAAGTTAGGTTTATCGCTTAAAATCTTTCTGACTTCTTCCCGCTTATCATCAAGAATTTCCACTTTACCATCTTCCCGTTTGGCAAGCTGTGTATACTCAAGCCAATTAATAATAGTATTGGCTAAATCCATCAAGTGGCTATATGGGTGTTCTGAATTAACTTCACCCTTAGAAGATTGATATTTTTGAAAAAAATCTTCCTCTAAACAGCTGTCACCAAAATTTCTAAACTGAATAATTCTATCGACAATATAATTAAAACACTTGTCGCTTTCGTTCTCGGCTTCCGTAACAACAACTTTAGCAATCTCTTCTTCCGTCAAATAACCGATTTTACTATCATCAAGAAGCTTTAATAAAAATCTGAATGGTCTGATTTTAAACCGTTCAGCTACCTGCACACCTCTTCCAAGTGAAAATGATGAGGGAAACTGATATTTCAATATCTGATTTGTCAATACATCTACTGGAGAATCGCCATTCATAATAGCTTCCCCTGCTAAAGTCAACTTTATCTTTCCTGTTGATTCCTGTGTAAAAATCAACCCAAGACTGACAAGCCATGCTTTATATGTTCTTGCACCTCCTCCAGTTTGATCACGCCTTTCACCTTTGCGCTTTAATCCTGCCGCTTCCAAAGCCTCTTCATACGCCAAATGCGAATCTCTCTGCCCATCCCACTCCTGATTAAGCGATAAATCCGCAAATGCAGCCAAAACCTCAGGCACAGAATTTAATTTTCTTTTCGGTCTTGTCACCCACCAATAATTGAGCATATCTCTACCTCATTTTCTAATCATCACATCCTGTATCCGCATCCGCGCTTTCATAGGGTATTCCGGCAAAAGTCTTTAGTATTGCTTCAAAAATAACCTTTGCTCCTTTAGATGGCACCGCCATCCCTATCTGTTTTCTGACAGATTCCTTAGAACCTTCAAAAACATAATTATCAGGGAATGTCTGTAATCTTGCCCGTTCTCTATTGGTCAATGCTCTCGGCTCTGCATAATGGTAGATATGCGTACCACCACCGCCCGAACCTGTCACTGTGTATGCCGGCTTATCAGGAGCTAGTCTTTTATATATCTGACTAATTTTAGCCCCTTTGACGTTTAATCTCAATCGTTCTGGAAGCTCAGCAGAAAAAGCATTTTCTCCCGGCTTAATATAACTCAAGCGCTCCACTACCTGCGCCGACTGTTTTGTCAGCTCATTATTAGCCGCATCAACAGGAATAGGCGGCACTTCTATAGCCGTTTTGCAAGTAACATCAATATCCTCATACGGTTTAGTACTTGGTATTTTAAATTCATAAGGTAAATCTTTTCTTATGCCCACAATAATCATACGATGTCTTGCCTGGGGAACACCATATTTCTCAAATTTGTACAAATTAGGATATATTCTGTATCCTGCCTTAATCAAATCATTCTTTATTTTTTCGAATGCTTTTCCATCATTTGCACTTTTCAACCCGCCGACATTTTCAGCAAGGAACCATAAAGGTTGATATCTCTTTAAAACCTTCACACCATATGTATATAACGGCCCGAATATTCCATTAAACCCTTTCTGTTCACCTACAACGGAAAAATCGTTACATGGGAATCCAAACGCTAACGCATCAATATCCCCTAAGCGTTCTATATCCAGCTTTCTTACATCGCCACAAATTACACTGTCCTCATCTTCAGGACAAATATTCCTTCGATATGTATTGCAAGTATCCAAATCATAATCATTTGCCCATTTATGAACTATCCTGTATTTTGGATCATCAATTCTAGAAGTTATGGCAGCAAGCGCAAGTCCTCCCGGTCCGCAAAACAATTCCCCAAGTCTGAACTCTTTCACATCTTCTGCATTCATTATATTTTATCTCCATTTCCTAAAATAAATTCTCTGTTAAAGGAAACGCCCAAAACATCCGCCACCTGTTCGATTTCCGGTATTGAAAAACTGCCTCTTTTCATTTTGGAATTGAAGCTTTGCGGAGATTTCCCCAATCGTCTTGCCAATTCTGCTTCGCTCACATTACATCTTACGCATAGTACTTTTATTTGTTCAGAAATAGTCATAATTTCCCTTCCCTTCTTTACACATTATAAAAGATTATTTTGATATAGTCAAAATAATCTTTTAGCTTATATTTGCAAAACATATATCGATACCAGAAGGCTTATGATTCTATTCTTTCACTCTTCACAATGGATAAAACAGAAACACCGACGAAACTTCTTTTCTCCTTGCCTCCAAATTGTATCTTCATTTTAAATAATAAATACTAACCAAAAGTAAAAAGTATTTTATTGATAAATTAATTTATATTCTGTACATTCTCTATGCTCACAGTCTCTTATAAAATTATTTTCAAAAGCGCTTTTTACAAATCTTTGTCATGGAAGTTTAAAATCATCCGTATTGTACTTTTTATCATTTTTCACCATTAATCTCATATAGTAATCCAGAGATCTGCTTATATGCCTTTTATTTATTCCATAATTATCTGCTTGCAAACACACGTCTTTTCCCGGAATGTTCTTTCCCCTTCTTAATACTAGAATTCTCTCTTCTTGATCTACATGTTCCTTACTTAGCCATTCAATTGGAATAATCCCTTCAAATGTTGCCCCGCCTGTTGGTTGATCCGTTTTCCTATCCCAACCCACTGTAAAAAATACGAAATAGTGAGGTAAATGCTTTTCTCTGGCACGAAAATTGAGTTTATTCCATTCAATTAGAAACCACTCCCCTCCCTCACGTGTTGCCTTAATATCAATTAAAGTCCCATTTATATTAGCATCTTGGCTGTCATACACTCCTCTTTGATAGACATTAAAATCCAACGGAATCTCCCCTGCATCGGGATAATTTTCCTCAACAATTCTTTTAAATGCTACTTCCGCGATTTTACCTATTAAATTATCACGCGCTATCTCATTTACATCTCTCGCCCTAATGTCATGCTGACCAAATTCAATATCTTGTTGAGTTGGTGCACTTTGTTCAGCGAACTCTTTGCAATCATTCAATTCTTTCTCTGAAAGAGTGTAGTTTACTGGACACTTCATATGCCGCCCTCCTGTTATGAAGTGACTTTTG
>DKUR01000017.1:0-20823 GCA_002490775.1 Lachnospiraceae bacterium UBA7199
TCCGCCCGATTATTGGGCGCTTACATTTCTTATACACAGGAATACGCTATGCAGCTTTTTAAAGTAAGGCCGATGGATTTTCTGATAAAGTCGATTACCTATAATAAAATATATGACATTATGCAGATCTATAGGAATTTATTTTCAGGGAAAAAAATGTTTTTTGAATATAAGAAGGGTAGGAACAGTTATCAGATCGCACAAAGCGAGATCATCTGTATTAAATGTGAAGGCAAAAAAATCTGTCTTGTTACGAACAGGGAAGAGATTATGTTTTATGGGAAAATGGCAGATGTGAGTAAACAGCTTGACTCCGTTAAATTCTGGACAATCCATAAATCTTTTATTATCAACGTGGATTTTGTTTTTTCATTTGGCAGAGATGAGATAAGAATGATGAATGGTGATAAACTTCCTGTTAGCAAAACCTATAAAAAAGAGGTTGCGAATCAGATTTTAAGGCTGCAATCCATGAAGAGAGAAAGGGAAAACAAATGTTGATCAGGGATAATCTTCTTTATGTAGTTATCAATATGTTTTTGATTTATGCTGGAATAAGATTTCTTGATGTGTTCCTGGATAAAAGTAAGAAGGATTTAAAGTTGTTTATTTTGACGGGAATCATTTACTGGATTATAAACAGTATATGCTTTATTTTCTATCGTAGGCCGGAAGTGAGTCTGCTTTCAACCATTTTAGGACTCTTTGCCGTAGCGACATGTGCTTATAAAGATACAATGTGGAAAAAGCTGTTAGCGGTATTTTCAACGTTGACGATCTCAGTTACGATAGAAGAAGTAATGGTATTGATTACAAATTATAATCAGGACAGCAGGCCTTATCTTGTTAATATTTTGACAATACTTTTTTTATTTCTGGTGCAGATTATAATAGAAAAAGTGTGGAACTTTAAGGAAGAGAGTTCTTTACCAAAAAAATATTATAACTATATGCTGCTGTCCTCTTTTTTTAGTGTAATCATTATATTTTTTTGATAAAATATTTTCATTTTATAATGAGGCTTGGGAAAAACGCCTCCTTGATGAAAAAATTGCAATGTATGAAAATCAACTGGAAATTATCAGGCAGTCGAAAGAAAAGGAATATGCATTGCGGCACGATCTGAAAAACCATCTCTATTTACTTTCAGAGTATGAAAAGAACGGAAAAAGCGAAGAGGTGCTGTCCTACATAGAGAAGATGGATCAGTTTATGACAGTAAATGAAGAATTTGTAAATACTGGAAATGAACAGGTAGACATTATTTTAAATTATATGTTAAAAAGGATAAAAGAGACAGGAGCGGAACTGGATGTTAAGGTAAATATACCTAAAACAGAGTTTTGTTCTGCCTTTGATTTAAATGTACTTTTGACCAATCTTTTGGAAAACGCAATGGAGGCATTAGAAAAATGTTCGGAAAAATTTTTTAAGTTAATAATAGAACTGGATAGAGGAATTTTACATATAAGGATTAAAAATTCTTTTGATGGAAAAGTGAAGAAAGAAGGAAACAGATATATTACCAGAAACAGAAACCTTTAAAAAATGTGAAAGGGTTTTTGGTGATGATTTTAGTTCTGAATGGGTTTATACACAGGTTTACGATTTGACTTCAGAAACTGAGGCGAGAACTGCTTATCCGGCTATTACTGTATTAAAAGATGGCCAGCAAGTAGCACTGATTTCAATTTGCAATGAATCAAAAGACAATGCACCTTTGTCAGATTGTAAGATTACATCGGTTACAGTATATGAATATTATTGGGAAGTGGAAAAAGTGTCTTTTGAAGAAATATCCTTTGAGGATTTATCATCTGATGGACTTACAGAAATACTAGGAGAGTCCAAGAAAATATCTGATAATAAAGATAAATATACATGGGAAAGAGGCTTATATACTTTTGAATTAAAGTATCAAGATGATGGTATGGTAGAAAGTATAGGGGTTGATTTTAACGAATTTGCTTCATAGGAGAAAAGGAGAAAATACAATGCATGGTAATTATATGAAATGGCTTGAAAACGAGAAAAAGTGGATTGATGAAATAGAAAGGAAAGCAAAGAGGGATAGAAATTTATATTCACCGCTTGTAGTAATAGTGTGTGTCGTGGCTTTTGGTGCGCTTGGACTGTTTGCAAGCGGCAGCATAGATGTAAATGGGATGCTTCACAATATGCTGTTTGGATTAATTTTTGGTATTGTCTGTGTTTTGTTTGTCTGGTTGATGATGCTTTCGTATTATCCGGCGAAACGCTATATGAAAAGTTTAAAAACGCAGATAGAGGATGTTCTTACGCCTGAGGAAAGAGAAGAGTTTGCATTCCAGATGCTTGGAGCAGAGGGAGAAGTTAAGGATATCTCGTGGACAACAGGTAAATGGTATGAAGGAATAACGAAATGGAGAGTACAAATCACCAGGGACTATGCTCTTGAGACCTGTGGACGTGGCTGGGCGCAACTGGTACAACTTCGCAAAGTGGCAAATACTGCAGTAGATGAGAGGGAAAATATAACTATAAGCTGGGGCGCAGGTTTTAAGATAAGAATGACATCAAAGGTTTATCTGATTCTTTTTTACTATCAGAAATATGCAAATGGAGAAAAAGGAAAGAATGATAAAGAATTTATATTTGAGAGACGTGAGATTCGCGAGGAAGTTTCTCATTATCTGCACGAAATGAAAATAGGGGAATAAGAGGACATTAATAATTATGAAACAAATGCTTAGAGAGATGAAAATTAATTCAGTGATCAGTATGCTGCATTTAATTCTGGGGATTGGCGGTATGGGATGCATTGTTTTGATTTGGCAGCGTGAGCTGTTGATGCAGCTTCTGGGAATAACACAAAGAACAGAAGAATTTACAAGTGGGGATAAGATTATTTGTATGATTGTGGCAGCTATGTTTCCGTTTGCGCTGTATCTGCTGATGTTTGCTTTGTCTGGAAAATCTCAGAAGAAGGTAAAGGAGTTTCTATCAAAACTGGATGCTGGCGAACAGGAAAAGCTCGTTTTTGATTATCAAAATGCATGGCGTGGAAGTCGTACCATCAGAATTGGACAGAAGTACACTTTTGTGTTAAATGATGGTGCCGCAATTTATTTAAATAGTGATATTGTATGGTTGTATGAATGGTCTGAAACGATTACCAGAAATGCTGTCTCTCATACGAATTATTATTTTAATTTGTATCTTTTCAATCATGAGGAACCGGAAATTTTAGGAACCACGAAAAAGACATATTCTGCAATTATGGAATACTACAGAAATAACTTCCCTCATATTGTAGTTGGAGACAGTGATGAAGCAAGTTATCTGTATCGTAATGACAGAGATCAATTTTTGCATTTACAGTATTATGATACACAAAATAAAGAAGAATAAATTAGAAAAGTATCACCTCCGGGTAGAGAGTGTGAAACTTTTTCTGACGATATTCTTTAGGCGTTAAGCCATTCGCGGATCTTTGACACTTTTTCATCCACACACATGTCTCTAAGCCAGTACTGGCTTTATTTTTTTGTCAAATTTAAAGTTCCTACTTCCACGTTGCACATAGTTGTGCTATAATGTAAAAGGATAGGATTAGTAGAAACCATACCCATTATTGTGGTTCTGATTGCCCCTATCCAAATATCAAAACCAAGAGGTATTCGTATGAGACTGGGTTATTCACGTTCCAAAAATTCCATTTTTTATTACGCACAAAAGACCGTTTATGTTGATGGGAAAAATAAATCCATGATTGTCAAAAAATTCGGTTCGGAAAAACACATCTGTGAAACGTATGGTGTTACAGATGCCAAAGCCTGGGCACAGGAACAGGTTACTCTCATGAACCTTGCCGAAAAAGAAGAAAACGCCCCTGTCTCGATTGATTTTTCCCCTGTCAAAAGTCTTGAAGACAATACACAGAGGTGTTTCAATGGCGGATATCTCTTTCTTCAGGATATTTACTATGGACTGGGGCTTGACCGGATCAGCAGGGCTGTCGCCAAAAAGCATGGCTTTAAATACAACCTGAATTCCATCCTTTCCCGTCTTATTTACGCAAGGATTCTTTATCCTGCATCCAAAAAAAGTACATACGAAGATTCCCGCAAATTTATTGAACAGCCGGATTTTGAACTTCATCAAATCTACAGGGCTTTATCTGTAATCGCGGAAGAATCGGATTACATCCAGAGCACTCTTTTCAAAAACAGCATAAAGTTATCCAAACGTAAAACCGGAGTAATCTATTATGACTGCACCAACTTTTACTTTGAAATTGAACAGACCGGGGATGACAGGCAGTACGGGGTAAGCAAAGAAAACCGGCCTCTTCCCATTGTTGAAATGGGTCTTTTTATGGACGCCGAGGGAATTCCTCTCGCCTTCTCCATCAATCCGGGGAATCAGAATGAACAGCTCTCCCTGATTCCCCTTGAGGAAAAGCTTCTTGCAAACTTTGGGATGTCACGGTTTGTTGTCTGCACCGATGCCGGTCTGTCTTCCGCCGGCAACAGAAAGTTTAATGCTGACAAAGATGGAAACCGTGCTTTTGTAACAACACAGTCCATCAAAAAATTAAAAAAGCACCTGAAAGAATGGACTCTGGATGTTACAGGCTGGAAGCTTTCCAGTGATTCTAAAGATACGTGTTATGATATTTCTTCCATTGACGAAGCAGAACACAAAGATAGTATTTTCTATAAAAGCAGATGGATAAAGGAAGATGGTCTGGAACAGCACCTTATTGTTACTTACTCTGTCAAATATCGGGATTATCAGCGTACTATCAGGAACCGCCAGATTGATCGTGCACTAAAAACCCTCAAAAAGGGGAAAGCTTGTGTGGAATCCGAACGCCAGAATGATCCTAAGAGATTCATCAAAGCAGACCATGCAACCAAAGAAGGGGAAGCTGCTGACAGGACCATGTATTACATTGATGAAACGATTGTAAAGGAAGAAGAAATATATGATGGCTTTTATGCTGTCTGCACAAATTTGGAAGACGATGCACAGGCAATTGTAAAAATCAACAGGCGCAGATGGGAAATCGAAGAATGCTTCCGAATCATGAAGAGTGAATTCGATGCGAGGCCGGTCTATCTTCAGGACAGCGAACGCATTAAAGCGCACTTTATGACCTGCTTCATAGCGCTGATAGTGTATAGGTATCTGGAAAAGAAGCTTGACGAAAAGTACACTTGCAGTCAGCTGATAGATTGTCTTCGGGAAATGAATTACCTTCGTTTTGAAGGGAAAGGCTATATTCCGACATATACGAAAACAAAACTGACTGATGACCTACATGCTGCATTCGGATTCAACACTGCAACAGAAATCATTCCCATTATGAAAATGAAAAATATTTGTGCGCAGACAAAGAAAAGGTAACACAACGTGTATTGAAGGAAAACTTAAAAGTCCCACATGCCGCATAAATACTGGCATTGTGGGACTTTTATCTTCAAAAAAGTGTCAAAGACGAGATTATGATACACAAAATAAAGAAGAATAAATTAGAAAAGTATCACCTCCGGGTAGAGAGTGTGAAACTTTTTCTGACGATATTCTTTAGGCGTTAAGCCATTCGCTTTTCGAAATTGCTTTCCCATATAGGCGCTGTCCGTAAAGCCACAGCGGTAACTGATTTCTGTAATGGACAAATCTGAATGAGAAAGCAGTTCCTTTGCTATACTCAGTCGATAACTCAATAGATATTCAAAAGGCGTCTGCTGTATTATTTTTTGAAAAATGCGGTTTGCTTCTCTCTCTGAAATATTTGCTGCAGCGGCAATTTCCTCCAAAGTTATTTTATTTCTAAAATTTCTGTGGATATAGGACAGCATACTCTTAATACGGATCTGCTTCTCTGTTTCTATGACTTGTGGGGCTTCAAAGTGCTTCTTAATTTCATCAAGAAGTAAAAGCCATACTGTGGACAAGGTGTTACGAATGAGAATCTCCTGATTTCCTTTGTGGTTCATTTCTTTTAAAAGAATCAGTTGATCAAGAAGTGCGTCCGCTTCTTTTGAACCCCGACGAATGATATGGACCGAAATCTGCTGATTTTGGAGAATTGGATTTAGATATTTCGTGGTAATCCGGCTTCCGAAATGGCCTCCAATGAAAATCGGGTGAAAAATATGGTTGATTTCCAGGGTGGGACTGCCTGGATTTCCGTTGATTTTTGTATCTACAACATTTGTGTTGATAAAGAAACCATTTCCCTGATGAACTGGATATTCTTGATTGATAGTTCTAATGATACTGACACCCTGTTCTATATACCCCAATTCGAGTTCCTCGTGCCAATGCCAGGGAACGACAAAATCTGTCAGATTCCGTTCATGCATACAATAGGGGAATTCAACCGTCATACCATCTATTTTTTCTACTTGGTTTTGATCTGTGATAAACGCCTGCATAAGATATCCTCCTTAGTTGCATTTTTACCATTAGTATATCATAGTTGTCGAAATAATACTATTATATGACGCAAGAATCATAGTATATTCTCACAATATGTCTTAATATATAGATATAACAAAAAAGGAGGAATCACACGATGACATACAATTTCAAATACTATGCACCAACCAAAGTGTATTTTGGAAGAGAAGAGGAAAAGAACACCGGCAGGTATATCCGGGAATATGGCGCAAAAAATGTTATGTTAGTCTATGGCGGAAGCAGTGCAAAACGATCCGGGCTGTTAGACCTTATCCGGCAGTCTCTGCGTGATGAAAACATTGTTTTTTCCGAACTTGGAGGGGTTGCCCCCAATCCTCATCTTGATAAGGTGTACGAAGGAATCCGGCTTGGAAAGAAAAACGGAACGGATTTTCTTCTTGCCGTTGGCGGTGGAAGTTCTATTGATACTGCAAAGGCAATTGCCTACGGTCTTGGAGAACCGGAAAAAGATGTTTGGGAGCTTTATGAACATACCCGGGCAGCCCGGAAATGCCTGCCGGTCGCAAGCGTTCTTACGATTGCGGCGGCGGGAAGTGAAACATCCAGGGGCAGCGTTATCACAAACGAAAAAACAGGCTCCAAAAGGGCCTACGACGACGATCTCGCAAGGCCGGTATTCACTATTATGAATCCGGAGTATACCATGACGCTTCCGGATTATCAAACGGAATCCGGTTGTGTAGATATTATGATGCATACAATGGAGCGTTATTTTACAAACGGCGGAAATATGGAGATTACAGACGCGCTTGCGGAGGGGCTGCTGAAAACCGTAATGAGAAATGCGCTGATTCTGCATACAGATCCCCAAAATTACAATGCCCGTGCCGAAGTAATGTGGGCAGGAAGTCTTGCGCACAACGATTTGACCGGCTGTGGCAACGATGGAGGAGATTTTATGTCCCATAAGCTGGAGCATGAGATGGGAGGTATGTTTGATGTAACCCACGGTGCAGGTCTGGCAGCTATCTGGCCCAGTTGGGCGAGATATGTGAAGTCAAACTGCCTGCCGCGGTTTGTCCGCTATGCCAAAAATGTCATGGGCGTTTCAGCAGAAGGAACAGATGATGAGATTGCTGAAGCCGGTATCAAGGCAATGGAGGACTTCTATCATCAGATTGGCATGCCTGCTAATCTGGCAGAGCTGGGGATCAATCCATCGGATAAACAGATTAAAGAGATGTCAAATCGATGTATGGCAGCCTGTGGGGGACGTACAGGCTCGGCAAAAGTCCTCACAGAAAATGACATGATTTGCATTTATACAAATGCAAACAAGAGAAAGGAGAAAGCACAATGAAAATATTTTCTATTCCTGATACAAGGAGTTTATGTGGCTTAATAAAGAAATGCCGGGGTGATGTAATGCTTCATTTTCCAGATGGGAGCTGGGTGGATCTGAAACGGAACCATACTGCCTGGCAGTTCCTTCAGATTATGTATCCCGGAGAATCCGGTCTCGATATTCGTTTGTCCAATTCGGCGGATACATTGGATTTTATTCAATACATGAGGGAATCCGGCGTAAGCCATTAGATAAATTCTTTGCCGCTTTACAACAGCATGGGAGAAGATAATTATAAGGCAAATCTATTTTCACAGATGAATGATGTGGTGGCTTTTGGAGATCAGGGCCGCTCAGGAAGAAGAGTTTTCCCCAGAAAAGCAGGAAATGAAGAATCGGGAGAATTTTTTTGAGGTAGTGGATGCTCAGGGAATTGACCATAACCTATCAGAAAATCTTTTTCAAAGGCTGAGTGAAGATGAAATTTTCCAAAACGGAGCTATGAAGATGACCGGGCTTGTGATAGATGACATAGATGGAAATGGTCAAATGGACATGCTGGTCATGGTGCTGGATGCAAAGGAACCTGCTTTCTATGGTTCTGGTGGTCTATGGTTTTACATGAATAAGGTTTTGCAGTCATCATTATACAGCGTGGCAAGTGCTTAAATTAGAATAAAATGTTTAATCACACATTGTAATAATTGACATTACAACGAGGGCAGGGTACAATAGAACGGAAAGGTGGTAGATAGGTATGCAGATTTCAAGTCGATTTACACTGGCAATTCATATCTTTGCCTGTATAGACACGTTTGGAAGTGAATACAAAGTAACCAGTGATTTCCTTGCAGGAAGTACCAATGTGAACCCCGTCATTATTCGAAAGATTTTAGGCCAGTTAAAGGGAGCCGGTTTGATCGAGGTGGCGCGGGGGACCGGAGGAACTACTGTTACAAGACCATTAGATGAAATAACTTTTTTAGACATATATAATGCTGTGGAGTGTGTCGAAAATGGAGAATTGTTTCATTTCCATGAAAATCCAAGTACGAACTGTCCTGTAGGGAGAAATATTCATCACATCTTAGATGACAAGCTTTACCGGGTGCAGAATGCATTGGAGAAAGAGCTTGCCTGTATTACACTGGCAGACATAAAACGTGATACAGAAAAATATCTGAGTGAAGAAAATAGGTAGAATTGCTGAAAAATCAAGACATTATGGGGATTATCCAAGTGTCTTGATTTTTTTAAAAAAATTTTATTGTAACTATTGACATTACAACAAACAGATGCTATAGTATGGCCATCAGATGTAATAACCATAATTACATCAAATAAAAATTGATTGTTAATAAGGAGGATACTATTATGACACAGATTGAAAAGGCAAAGGAACTGATTGGCACATTTGCAACAGGTGATGCAGAGAAAGCAGCGTCTTTACTGGCGGAGGGATATATCCAGCATAACCTTGCATACGGTACAGGGCGTGATGCTTTTGTCGGAAGTGTAAATTATCTTGCATCTGCACCTGCCCCGACAACTGTAAACAATATACGCGCTTATGAGGACGGAGATAAGGTATTTTTACAGACGGTTTACAATTTTGCAGGGGCAGGCGAGCAGGTAGCATTTGATATTTTCCGTTTTGACAGCGAGGGTAAAATCGCGGAACATTGGGATAATCTTGCTGAAAAGGCGGAGCCAAATCCGTCCGGCCACACACAGATTGATAATTTGACACCTGTTAAGGACCTGGAAAAAACAGAGGAAAACCGCCAGCTTGTGAAGAATTTCCTGTATGATGTAATGCAGGGAAACCATTTGGAAAAGACACCGGACTATTTTGACGGAGATGCTTATATCCAGCACAATACAGGAATTGCAGATGGCTTGTCTGGTCTGGGAGCTGCCCTTGCTGCTTTGGCGAAGCAGAATATTCAGATGATTTACACTACGGTGCATCAGGTGCTTGCACAGGGAAATTATGTGCTGGCGGTCAGCGAGGGAACCTTTGGTGGTGCGCCTACCAGCTACTATGACTTATGGAGGATAGAGAATGGTAAGATTGCTGAGCATTGGGATGTAATGGAAACAATCGCGGATAAGGGAAGCTGGCAGAATACAAACGGAAAATTCTAGAAGATTATAGAAGGCAATATGATCATGCGGGAAAACAATAGAAAGCAATTTTGAAAAGAGGTTGATGAATCATGAAGCAGAGTCAGAAAAGGAAAATAGACTGGTCACAGTTTTTAAGCGGTATTCCCGCCAGAGATTATATTTTTCAGGATATTCCTTATGAGGAACAGGTAGAACAGGCATCTGTGCTGATCAAAAGGGCTGACTTTATACTGATTGGTGCGGGAGCAGGGGCGTCTTCTGCCGCCGGACTTACTTACAGCGGAGAACGGTTTACAAGTAATTTCAGCGAGTTTATAGAAAAATACGGTTCCATATATATGACGGATATGTATGCGGCGGGTTTTTATCCGTTTCCCACACAGGAGGCAAAATGGGGCTATTGGTCAAAACACAGCATGATAAACCGCTTTTTTCCACCTGCTCTGCCTCTATATAACCAGCTTTATGAGATTGTAAAGGAAAAGGAGTATTTTGTTTTGACGACGAATGTTGACCATCAATTCCAGAAAGCTGGATTTCAGACGGAGCACATCTTTGCAACACAGGGAGATTATGGTAATATCCAATGTGAAAAAGGATGCCATCCAAAGATTTATGATGCAGAGGATCTGTTCCGTCAGATGGATCAGGCAAGACGCAACTGTCTGGTGCCTTCCTATCTGGTGCCAAAATGTCCGGTCTGTGGCGGTAATATGACAATGCATCTTCGGTGTGACCAGTATTTTGTAGAAGATGAAGACTGGCATGAGGCAGCTAGGCGTTATTACGATTTTCTGAAAAAAATGAACCGAAAAAAAGGCGTCTTGCTGGAGCTTGGCGTTGGCTTTAACACACCGACGATCATCCGCTTCCCCTTTGAAAAAATGGTTTGTGAAAACAGAAATTTGTCCTTGATCCGGCTAAATAGGAATGAAGCTTTTGTCCCGGAGAGTTTTGGGAACAGGGCAGTCGGCATTGGCGGCGACATGGCAGAAGTGATATTAGATTTGAAAAACAGGATTTAAGATTGAGGAAAGGCGGGTATCTGGGATGAGAGGAACAGAAAAAATAGAGATTTTTTTAGAGAAATTGAAGGCAGATTCGGTGGAATACAAAGAACTTGAAACCAGAGGATATAGCTTAGAGGAAAAGAAAAATGCAATCCGATCCCTTATGAATATCCGTATGCCAAGAGAGCTTTCCGATGAACTGGTGAATTTGCAGGATGAATTTTTACAGGAAGAGAGAAATGCAAAGGGGGTTGTAAGGCTGGCGGATATCCCCACAATAAAGGAAGCATTTAACAGTAACTCAGCTCATGCCCACAAAGTATCGCTCTGGCAGGGGGATATTACCAGGCTGGAAGTCGGTGCCATTGTGAATGCTGCCAATTCGCAGATGCTGGGCTGTTTTGTGCCCTGTCACAGGTGTATTGATAATTCCATCCACAGTGCGGCGGGGATGCAGCTTCGGGAAGAATGCAGCCGTATTATGAGCCACAGGCGGATGAGGTATGGAAGGAACTATGAAGAACCCACAGGCACGGCTACTTTGACAAATGCCTATAATCTTCCCTGTGATCATGTGATTCATACGGTAGGGCCGATTGTGTATGGCAGACTGAATGATA
The DNA here is from genome assembly GCA_002490775.1 of Lachnospiraceae bacterium UBA7199. Taxonomy (GTDB): domain Bacteria; phylum Bacillota; class Clostridia; order Lachnospirales; family Lachnospiraceae; genus Suilimivivens. The sequence continues at coordinate 11,517 of DKUR01000017.1, forward strand.
AGCTCTGTCAGGATTTACAAAATTGCTATGAAAATGTTCTGAAATGCTGTTTGGGACATGATATCAAATCCGTTGCATTCTGCTGCATTTCGACAGGGGAATTTCATTTCCCAAATGATAAGGCGGCAGAAATTGCATGGAAAACTGTATCAGCATTCCTGGAGAAACATGGTGGACGTATGGAACGGATTATTTTTAACGTTTTTAAAGACAGTGATATGGAACTCTATAAAAAGATTTTAGGCTAATTTAGTGTCGTCTAATTAACCTAAGTTTTTTGAAGGTGTAAAATATGAACTTTCCTTTTTATGCTCATGAACAGCATCTTATTACAAGGACATCACTTTTCATTACGATAACTTTATTTTTTTATCAACCCATCTTGCAATCTTGAAATACGGATGTTATAGTTATATTAACTATAAAAATTTTATGCCGATATATTAGATATATCGAGTATAAGGACATGGAGGTCCATCTTTTTATTCAAAGGAGTGATGACAATGGGTATCAGTATTAATGTAGGTGGGAATCAGGATTATTCTTATCTGTTTCAGAGTTTATCTTCCAGCAGTGGCGGAATGGGAAATCTGAATTTTCTTTCAGATTATGCAAGCATTAAGAATGGCAGCTACGGCAAGCTCATGAAGACTTATTACGGTACAGGGTTGGATGCAGGCAAGACAACATCCAGCAAGAAATACAGCTCAAACAATGTTGTTGATAGAATTCTGGAAGAGAAGAAAAATCCTAAAGTTTCCAAAGAAGCACAAGAAGCAAATGCAAATTTGACAACAGGACTTTCTAGCTTAAAGACTTCTGTTTCAGCGTTACAGAATGGTAAGACGTACACAGATGCGGAAAATGGGCAGAGTGCAGCAGACAAGGTAGTTTCTGCAATGAAAGCTTATGTGTCAGACTATAATGATGTAGTGAATGCAGCAAAAGGCTCCACGTTGGCAAGAAAGACTGCATATGTTGAAAACATGATGAGCAGTACGGCTGCAAATGCAGATAAGCTTTCGGAAATTGGTGTTACTATCAACTCAGATGGAACACTTGAGTTGAATGCAGCTAAACTGAAAGAAGCAGGTACTTCCAAAGTTCAGGAATTGTTTTCATCAGATAATATTATGAGCTATGGCTCTACGATTGCATCTCGCGTTAAATTTGCAGGAGGTTCGACTAGTACAAATGCTACAAGCAGTACAGAGACGAACAATACGACAGGTTCCAGTGCGGCTTCCCTTAAAGCAGATGCTAAAAGGCTTGCAGATAGTGCATTATTTGAAAAAGTAAAGGATAAGGATGGCAATGAGACAAATCAATATGATATTGATAAGATTTTTGCCACAGCAAAGAGCTTTGTAAATAATTACAATAAGATGTTTGATGCCGCTGAATCCAGTTCAAATTCTGGTGTTGTAGCAAACTTGTCCTACATTAGAGAAAAGACGGCACGCAATGAAGATGCACTCAAGCAGTTTGGAATCAGTGTGGATCAGAAGGGCAGAATGAAAATTGATGAGGACACATTTAAAAAATCAGATATGTCTAAGGTTCAGCAATTTTTCAAGGACTATGGTTCTTCTATTGCCACCAATGCATCACTTGTAGATTATTATATGACTACTCAGGCGAATGCTGCTAGTGGTTATACATCTGCTGGTGAATATAATGTACAGGGAAGTTCTCGTTATGCCGACACGATGTAATGTGTTTGTGAAAGCTACAATTATTTAACATGAGAAATTGTGAAATTAAAATAAGTGCAGTGGAAAAGATGTTCCACTGCACTTGCTTTTTTATTAATATAAGGATAGCTGGCAAAGCCTGGCATCCGTTGTTATTAATTGCCTTCAGAAGAAGAAAGAGAACCGTTTACGTACGTATCTGTACGGTCAAGAACGCTTGTTTCAGTTTCTTCGTCGTAATGATAGATATTTTCTGTGTATGAATTTGTATCGCTGTCAAAGTTGTTGACGCTTGAATATTGAATTAATTTATTATTATCATCATAGTATTCAACGCGTAACAAAGTTTTTTCATCATTATCATAAATAGAAGTAGTATGATGGTAGCTTTGACTGCTGCTTGTATTGCTATTGCTGGCAGCAACACTGTTGTTTACAGGAGCACTGCTGTTTGTATTGTTACTATTTACATTACTGCTGTTGTCAATTATGGAATTGTTATTTGTTGGATTGGCATTATTATCAGCAGATATGTTATTTACAGTATTATTGTTAATAACATTGGTTTCATAGTTGACTGTGACAGCAACATTTCTTTGAATATTCGTATTTTGTGTACCTGCATTTTCGGCAGCTGCAAGATCAGCATAGCCGTTGGCAGTTCCAATCGTGCGGTTTTCTGTAATCCCAAATGTTAAATAATGATTAACGATTGCAGAGATATTGTTTCCACAAGCAGCTTTAACATCGCTGTATGCTTCTGCATACATTAGGGGATCAAAAAGTACGCCTTTTGTTCTGCCTTCATAAACGCCAATGGTTAGGTAATGTTCTATATAAGCTTCCCGGTTATCACCAAAGGCTTCTTCCAAATCGCTGTAGGCAGCTTTGTAGGCTTCCACATCAATAATAAGATTTTCCGGATTCTTTTCTTTGTAATTGTTTTGGGTGGCTTCTGCTGCAGATACATGCAGAACTGAACCGGATAATAATGCCATCGCCACGCTTGTTACAAGCAATTTTTTGAATTTCATGGTTTACTCCTTTCACATATTGGTTTCTTAATTATATAAGGAACAATTTTATTTTGTCAACCGTATTTTTACTGTAATTTAAAGGAATTTAAAAAGCCATTTTTTAAAGGCAAAAATAATTCGCACAAACAGAAATCTTCATGGTACAATTATACATATAAAAGGAGAATTGTATAAGCAGCTATGAAAAATAAAATAATAACAATGAAAAAAGCCTTCAAAAGTGCGTTTCCGCACACGATCCCCATTTTTGCAGGCTTTTTGTTTTTGGGGATGACATATGGAATTTATATGAATGTATCAGGATTCAGCTTTTGGTATCCTATGCTGATGAGTCTTACTATTTTTGCCGGATCGGTGGAATTTGTAACAGTTAACATGCTGCTTGGTGCATTTAATCCATTGCAGGCACTTGCCATGACTTTAATGATTAATGCAAGGCATTTGTTTTATGGAATTTCCATGCTGGATAAATATAGGGGATTGGGATGGAAAAGCATTTACCTTATTTTTGGGATGTGCGACGAAAGTTTTTCTATTAATTATACAGCGGAGATTCCAGAGGAGATTGACAAGGGATGGTTTATGTTTTTTGTTACCTTATTAAATCATTTTTACTGGTTCATGGGAGCAACATTAGGAGGGATTTTTGGTTCTTTTCTTCATTTTAATACGGAAGGACTGGACTTTGTTATGACTGCTATGTTCGTGGTGATTTTTATGGAGCAGTGGATGAAGGAGAAGAGGCATATGAGTGCAATGCTGGGGCTTGGCATTTCATTACTTTGCTTAATTATATTTGGAGCTGATAATTTTATTATTCCGGCAATGCTGGTAATTCTTATAGTACTAATACTATTAAGAAAAGAAATAGAGGAAGAAGAAGGAGAGGAAAGACACAAATGACAATAACACAGCAGATGATTACAGTAGGTATGGTGGTATTAGGAACAGCATTAACCCGTTTTCTGCCTTTTTTGATTTTTCCAGCGGGGAAACCAACACCAAAATATATTCAATATTTGGGAAAGGTTCTGCCATCGGCGGTGTTTGGGATGCTGGTTATATACTGCCTTAAAGGTGTCAGTATTTTTTCAGGAACGCGAGGAATACCAGAACTTATAGCGATTCTTATAGTTATTGCGCTTCATATATGGAAAAGGCAGATGCTTCTTTCGATTGCAGGTGGGACAATATGCTATATGCTTTTGGTACAGATGGTGTTTTGATCAGAGGAGAATAACATGAAGGACTATAAGGAAATCTGTGATTTGGTAAATCATGTCTCTCAGATTTCAGTAAGATATTTTAATAAAAATCAAAATATGGTATTTTCCTGTCCCAGACTTAAGCGGGAAGAGGATTTTTTACAAACGGATACACAGTTAGTAGAAATGATATTTCAGCATTGTGAAAGGGTGAAATATCCTATTTTATTTGCAACTGATTTGAATGAATGTCTGGCAGCAGTACCGGATTTGGAGAAAGAGGTGGTAATAGGCGCTTATATTATAGGGCCGGTATTAACATCTGATGTGACGGAAGAAAGCATTATGCGGTATGCAAGAGAAAAAGATCTTCCTTTGCAATATACGTATGCACTGTTAAGAAAATATAAATCAATTCCAGTTATGAGTTTAGACAGATTTGGGGCATTGCCAAAACTGTTATACTACTATGTTTATCAAAAACCATTAGATACTTCTAATATGACCTTGGTCAGCGGAATTGTTGAAGTATCCCGTAATATTATAGAAGCAGCTATATCAGAAGCGGCCTTTGACGCAGAGGAAACCCAGCGCTTTTCCAGAGGCGCTTTTTTATATAAAAATGATATTGAAGATTTTATCCGGAAAGGAAAACCGGTAGAGTTAAAAGAATATATTGCCGTTACAGATCCATGCCGTATTCTTGCTTTCAGCAGAAAAAATCCATTGTGGCAAAGCAAATATCAGTTTATTTATTATTTAAGCATTGCAGTAGGGGCTTCCATAGAAGGAGGTTTAAGCGCAGAAAAGGTATATGCACTTGGGGAATGGTATTCTCAAAAAATGGAAGTTTTGACTGATTTGACGGATGTGGAATCTTTAAGGCTGCAGATGCTGCTGGATATGGCAGAGAGAGTACGTCATAACGGAGAAAGAAACCGTTCCCAGGTAGTGCAGATGTGCTGTGAATATATAGCAGATCATATTTACGGGGATATTACAGTATCAAAGCTGGCAGACTATACAGGAGTATCCTGTAATTATTTAAGTACAGTTTTCCGCAGGGAAAAAGGAGAAACTATTATAAACTATATTCAACGCCATAAAATTATGGAGGCACAAAATTTAATCAAGCATACACATCAGCCTTTGCGGGAGATCAGCCAAAAACTAGGATTTCACTCTCAAAGCTATTTTTGTACTATTTTTAAAAAAATATGTGGTATGACACCAAACCAATGGATATTATCACAAAAAGGACATGAGAATAATTAAAAAAGATAAGAATTGAGAAAGAATTGGGTGGGGAGGGGAAGCTATACTTAATATAAACAAGCGGGAGATAACCCGGGATATAAGGAGGTTGACATGAAGAAGATTATTTTAAGTATGCTGATTTTATGTACTGGTCTGTGGCTGTTTACAGGCTGCGGAAAAAAAGAAACCCCTTCCGAAGCAGAGACGCCGTCTACTATGGAAGAGGCATCAAGTGAAGAGACGGAGACAGAAGTGGAGACGGAAAGTGGAGAGGTTCCTACGCTGGTAGTAGCAAACTGGAAGGGTTATGGAGCAGATGAGGATTTTGGAGCACCAAGATTTGAAGAGCTGTATAACTGTAAAGTTGAATTTGTATACTTTAATTCAGTAGAAGAGTTGTACACAATGCTGCAGACCGGAGGGATTGGAAACATCGATGTGGCATTGCCAAGTACAGTTTATACACAGACTTTCCGGGAAAGCGGGATGCTGGAGCCTATAGATACTTCTAAGGTTCCCTGCTATGGAGATTTAATAGAAGCCTACTTAAATCTGCCGGAAGCAACTGGAGAAAATGGCGAGGTGTATGCACTGCCCTGGACATGGGGAACCACTTCTTTAGGCTATAACCCAGAGGCTGTGACAGAGGAAGTTACTACATGGGATGTTCTTTATGGTGATGCATACAAGGGAAAGGTTGCATTTTTTGACGATTATGTAACAGCGCTTATGACATCTGCCATTCATACCGGACAAAATCCTTCTGATCCGGATCATTTGGATTTACAGGCAGTTAAAGAAGATCTCTTGGCATTGAAAGAAAATGTCTGCACATATTGGGCAAGTTATGATGATTATTTAAATCCTTATACTTCTGGTGAGGTGGTAATTGGGAATATGTGGGCAGGAACTGCTACCCAATTGAAAAATTCAGGTACTCCATGTAATTATATTTATCCTGTGGAAGGAACTGTGGGATATGTGGATATGTGGTGTATTATTAAAGACACAGACTGCTATGATCTGGCATGTAAATGGCTTGATTTTATGTGTGGTGAGGAATTCCAGTATAATTTTGCCACAGTAGAAGGAAATGCGCACAATACTGTAAATAATAAGGTATATGAAAAACTTACAGATGAACAGAAAGCGGCAGTATGGGCATTAGAAACTCCATCAAAAGTATATATGCAGCCTGTGCTGACACCAGAGCAGCAAAATGACTGGCTGGAGGTTTGGAACGAGGTTAAGGCAAATTAGAAAAGTTTTACAATTAACTTTGAGCCGTTCGATTTTTTCGAACGGCTCTATCAATAAAAGGATGAACTATATGAAGACTAAAACAAAGAAAAATTCATTCAAAATAGGCAGCTTATGGGCAGGTCCGTCAGCATTAATGCTGCTATGTCTTTCATTAATACCCCTCGCTATGCTGCTATTATTTAGCTTTATGGATGGAAATATTACAAATGGGGTATTTCCGGGCTGGACAATAGAAAATTTTCAGAAGATGTTTTCCAGCAATGTATTTTCAAAGCTTATGGCAAAGTCTCTGGGAATTGGAGCTTTGGTGACAGTAATTTGTATTTTAATCAGTTATCCTATGGCTTGGGGAATGGCCAAAGCGGCTAAGCCGCATAACCGCAGTATGCTAATGATGCTGATTATTCTGCCCTTTTTTACATCACAGCTTTTGCTGATTTATGCCATGATGATGATTTTACAGTCAGGAGGCATTTTGATGACATTGCTTGGAGCACTGGGAATTACTACAGATGGCACTTCCATTCTATATACACCAAAAGCAGTAATATTGGTATTGGTATATGAATATCTGCCATATATGGTGTTATGTCTTTATACTTCACTTGAAAGCATCGGAGATAACTTAGTGCAGGCATCCCGGGTGTTAGGTGCAGGTACTTTCAGAACATTTATTAATGTTGTGTTTCCTATGAGCATCCCCGGGCTTTTATCAGGCATTTTGCTGGTTATGGTACCGGTAACAGGCAGCTTTGCGGAATCTGCACTGGTAGGAGGTCCTAATGGCATGATGGTAGGCTCGCTGATCAATTCACAATATAATACAGTATTGAATATGGGATATGGAGCATCTTTATCATGTGTATTTCTTATTATTCTCAGTATCATTATGGCAGTGGTGCGTATGTTGGTAAATCTGGCAGAAAGGCGGATCGGAGGTGAAACAGAATGAATAAAGGATTCTATCGTTTTTTAAGGGTTTGGATGTTTTTGGGATTTGCCTTTTTATATATTCCGATTCTTGTGATTATTGTAATGTCATTTAATGGCACTGCATATGGGATGTTCCCTTTTCAATTTACAATGGAGTGGTATTCTTATCTGTTTACAAAAAGCGAACTGCTTCCGGCAACGATGTTGTCTTTAAAGTTTTCCCTGGCAGTTGCGTTTACTGCGGTAATAGTGGGAACTATGGCAGCCTTTGGTATGCAGTATATGACGCCTGGGATGGGGAAAAAGTTAAACACTGTTTTACAACTTCCAATTACAATTCCCTGGCTTGTACAGGGAGTATCTTTGTTGCTGCTTTTAAACCTGCTTGGAATAGGGCGGTCTTACTTTGGAATGTTCTGTGGAAATATTATATGTGTCCTGCCTTATGTAGTAATGCTGGTGCTGGGACGCTTTGCTATGGCTGACCGGACACCGGAAGCAGCCGCAAGGCTATTGGGAGCAGGCCCTTTAAGGGTATTCTTTGATGTAACGATGCCTATGATTGTGCCAGGGATTCTGGCAGGCGGAATGATGGCATTTATTGTATGCTTTAATAGTTTTTGTATTCAATACTATTTGGCTCCTTTTGGCGTGAGGACGCTGCCGGTGGAAGTATTTACTTTGATTAAGACAGGGTATAAAGCAGATTTAAATGCTTTGGCCACATTGATGATTTTAATCTCTCTAGCGGCAATTATTCTTTTAAACCGCCTGGGTTATTCCGGAAGTAGTCTGTTTTCAACGGGAGCAAAGAAAGGAAATGACAAATTATGATCAAGCTTAAGTGTGAAAATATTTATAAAACATTTGATGGAAATGAAGTACTGAAAGGAATTTCCTTTCAGGCACAGGAGGGTGAGTTTGTGTCTCTCTTAGGCCCTTCCGGATGTGGAAAGTCTACTATGCTCAGAATTATTTGTGGTCTGGAGACACCGGATAAGGGAAGTGTAATGGTTTCTGGCCAGGTGGTTACTTACCAGAAACCGGAGAAACGAAATATAGGTATGGTTTTTCAAAATTATGCGTTGTTTCCTTCTATGAATGTTGCAAAAAATGTAGGCTATGGATTAAAGATGAAGCATGTTCCGAAGGATGAAATTGCCAAGAGAGTCAGTGAGGCATTGGAGCTAGTGCATCTATCGGGATATGAGAAAAGGCCCATCAGTAAGCTTTCTGGAAGTGAATTGTTAGTAAAGTGGGTTTTGCTAAAAACAAGAGGAATAAAAGCTGGTGTGCAGGTGGTTCTTATAAAATGAATATGGTAAAATTTTATAAGAAGCGAGGTAAAACAATATGGAAAAGAAAGTTTATATCACAGAGGAAGAACGGGCAAAATGCCAAAAGGTGGCTGATGCGTTTACAGAGCTGTATGAGATGGCGGATATTGTGGTGGTTGATGTTGGCAGATACGGTTTTGTGATGTTGAAATATTACAAGCTGCCGCATGGGTTTGAAGAAGATGCAACTTATACGGATAGCAGGTCATTATTTGATGCTCTCTGGCAGGAGTGGCTTCATACATCGCTGTATTTGACTGCAAAGGAAATGCAGTTAGATGATATTCTCTATGAAGAAGTATTCAATCGCCTTTCAAAAGAAAAACAATCGGCAATTATCGGGAGAAAATCCGATTTCGCACAAAAGGCGGAGATAAGCCTGAAAAATAAGTTTTAGAAAAGAAAACACCCTAAATTTAGAGGACAAAGATGATTGGAAAGGCTCTGTATCATGCAGGGCTTTTCTTGTTTGATAAAAAGACAGAATGAATGAGTGAGATTCCGCCGTAACCGGCATTCGTGGAAATGTGTATAACTGGCTTGTTTATGGAACTGTGGGTAACTCTGTTTGCAGGACGTGG
>DKUR01000017.1:21106-21638 GCA_002490775.1 Lachnospiraceae bacterium UBA7199
GTGGGTAACTCTGTTTGCAGGACGTGGGAAAGCTGTCCTTTGCTTTTCCATGTGCTGTGAATAGAGTTATCCACGGTGAAATAGCCAGTTATGCATATTTCCACAATGCAATTTTAGGTACTTGTCATTGCCCAAATCTCCACATATAATTGTAATGTGGCTGTAATCTCGGCATATGGATGTGTAATTTAATGAACGGAGGAACGTCAATAATGAACAGGATTTTGATTATAGATGATGATAAGGAGCTTTGTGTACTGATCAAGCAGAGTGTTTTACAGGAAAGCATAGAAGCCGACTGCTGTTATTCCGGAAAATCCGGTCTGCTGCAACTGAAGGAAAAAGAATACCAGCTTGTCATATTAGATGTCATGATGCCTGGCTTTGACGGCTTTGAAACTTTGGAGCAGATCAGAAAAGAAAGCAGCCTGCCAATCTTGATGTTTACATCAAAAAATGATAGTGCTTCAAAAGTGCGTGGTTTACGGGCGGGGGCTGATGACTATCTGACAAAACCTTTTGATATGGACGA
>DKUR01000017.1:21952-25167 GCA_002490775.1 Lachnospiraceae bacterium UBA7199
CTGATTGCCCGTATTGTTTCATTGATTAGACGCTATACCCGTTTCAACCAAAAAGACGGACAGACACAGAGATTTGAGTTTGACGGGTTGACGATTGATTTTAATAGCCGTTCCATTGTCACAATAAATGGAGAATATGAACTTCCCCCGAAAGAATTTGATCTTCTTCTGTTCCTTGCTAAAAATCAAGGAAAAATACTGACAAAACAGCAAATATATGAAAAAGTATGGGGCGAAGAATATGTGTATGATGATAGTAATATTATGGCAATCATTAGCCGTTTGCGGAAAAAAATAGAAGAAAATCCCGGCAGCCCTAAATATATACAGACGGTAAAAGGGATTGGCTATCGTTTCAGTAAGGAGGTATGACCGTTGTTTACAGAAGCTATTATTGTGATTGGAATAGTGATTGTCCTTTTTTCTGTTTGCAGTTCTGCGCTGACCGTCCGGCGTGTAAAAAAGCAGATTTCGGAAATATCTGACGCTTTAGAAGATATAAAAAATGGGAATGGAAACAGGCGTATTTTAGCAGAAACACATGAGCTTATTGCCCCACTTGCTTATGCAATCAATGATATTATCCTATCTTATGAAAAAAGGCTTTCTGCCTATCACCAGACGGACGAAACAAACAGGCAGCTTATGACGAGCCTTTCCCATGATGTAAGGACACCGCTTACCACACTGATTGGGTATTTGGACGCTGCACACAAAGGAATTGTAGATGGAAAAGAACGTGACGACTATATAGAAACTGCCCGCCGGAAAGCGCATGACTTGAAAGAATATATAGACGTGCTTTTTGATTGGTTTAAGTTAGGTTCTAATGAATTTTCCATGAACATAGCGGAGATTGATTTAACAGAGCTGACACGCAATATACTAATTGACTGGATACCGATATTTGAAGATACACAGGTAGATTTCACGATTGACATTCCAGAACAGCCTTTCCGGGTGCAGATTGACCCGGACGGATATATGCGGATATTAAACAACCTTATACAAAATGTAATTTCCCATAGCCATGCAGATAAAATTGAAATAGCTTTATCGGAACAGAACAGGAATATAAAAATTCTCCTGTCTGATAATGGAATAGGGATTGACAAGGAGGACTTAAAGCATATTTTTGATCGGCTGTATAAATGCGATAAGGGGCGGTCTGAAAAAGGCAGCGGTCTTGGTCTGTCTATCGTACATGAGCTTGTTGGAAAATTAAACGGAACAATAGTTGCAGACAGTCCACCGGGAAAAGGAACAATTTTCACCCTGTTTTTCCCGTTGATAGACTAATCAGCTCCCGCCCCTTATGGCGGGAGTAATTATTTGTAAAAGTCTGCGTTCTAAAAATTGCAAGGTTAATGCAAGATTGGTGCAAGGTTAATGCAAGGTTGGCGTGATAGAATGGCAGACATAAAAAGGAGGTTTCACAATGAGCAAATATGTAATTGAAACGAAAAATCTTACAAAGCAATACGGAACACAAAAAAGTGTTGCCAATCTGAACATTCACGTTCAAAAAGGACGTATCTATGGTCTGCTTGGCAGAAATGGAGCCGGAAAGACAACGACTATGAAGATGTTGCTTGGACTTACACAGCCGACTTCTGGGGGAGTGACGATTTGGGGGAAGCCCTTACAGGCAAATGAAAAAAAGCTGTTGCCCCGTATTGGCAGTCTGATTGAATCCCCCGGCTTCTATCCTAATCTCACAGCTACCGAAAATCTGCGCATTTTTGCTACCCTGCGGGGAGTGCCGAACCGCAACGCAATTAAAAATGCACTTGATTTAGTTGGTCTGCCTTACAAAGATAAAAAGCTGTTTTCCCAATATTCACTTGGTATGAAGCAGCGGCTGGCGATTGCACTTGCCATTATGCACGACCCGGAGCTTTTGATTTTGGACGAACCGATCAACGGTCTTGACCCGATTGGAATTGCAGAAGTCCGTTCCTTTATCCGTGATCTCTGCAATGAGCGTGGAAAAACAATATTGATTTCCAGCCATATCCTTTCCGAAATTGCACTTTTGGCAGACGATATAGGCATTATCGACCACGGTACATTGCTGGAAGAAGAAAGTCTTGCAGAACTGGAAGCAAAGAGCAGCAAGCATATCCGCTTTACTGTTTCGGATACGGCACAGGCGGCAAGAATTTTAGAACGTATCTTCCATGAGAGCCGGTTTACCATACAGGACGACCACAATATACAGGTGCATAATCTTGATTTACCAATAGGAAGAATTGTTACTGCTTTTGTGGAAAATGGTTTAGAAGTATCGGAAGCCCATACTTGCGAAGAAAGCCTTGAAGATTACTTCAAACGTGTAACAGGGGGTGAGGGGATTGCTTAAACTGGTTATGTGCGAATTTGCAAAATTAAAGCGCAAAAAATTTATATGGCTGGTTGTTCTATCTGCGTTTTTATTTCCCGTGCCGCTGACAGTATTGATGACAATGCCGCAGACAGCAGAACGATATGACAGTAAGATAGCGATTTTCAATGATTACTTTCAGTCGGTTATGGGCTATGGAGTAGAATTGCTTTTACCGTGCATGATCGGGGTGATTGCAGCAATGCTCTTTTTTATGGAACGGGATAATGATACTTTCAAAAATCTGCGCACAATTCCCATAACAAGCACACAGATGATTTGGGCAAAGATTATTGTCCTGTTCTCTTTTGGAATTATTTTCAGTCTGACATCGGCTCTTATAACAATCCTTTGCGGCGGGCTGATTGCAGAAGTAAACAATATTGCTTACAGATTATTTTTTGCTCTGGAAATGGGGATTTTTATTACAGCCGGGACGCTGCCGTTAATCGTCCTTGTCGTTTTCTTTAGCAAGAACTATATATTTTCTGTTTTATTGTGTGTTTTTTACAGTGTTTTAAGTATGACAGCCGAATCATCTTTTGGCGCACTACCTAAAGTGATGTGCTGGCTAATGCCAATTCCGCTTACAACCCTATGGAGCGCAGGAAATTTAACCGCGCATGGCACTATGGACGGTGTGGGGATGTTGGAAAATTTAATTCCGACTACATTTCAGACAATCACTATTTTAGCCGTTATCGCTTTGCTTTCCGTTATAGTGATTGATTATATGTATAAAAAGAGAGGGGATGAATGATATGTTTCGCATGGTTAAGACCGAAATATGGAAATTAAAACGGTATCATATGATATGGGCAGGTGTTTTCCT
>DKUR01000094.1 GCA_002490775.1 Lachnospiraceae bacterium UBA7199
CATTATCACAAGTTAATAACAAATTTAGGAATAATATTTGACAAAAAAGGCCTTCGCATGGTATGATCTAAACACTTACCGCTTAGAAATCCAATTAAATATGTGAATTGTTATGGATGACCTGTCTATGGAAGTTTCATGGACAGGTTTTGTTTGTCTGAGAATAAAGATATTTAAATGAATTTTAGGTAGGAGGTAAGATATAATGAGACAGATTATTTTAAAGAAGAAAAAGAAGATCAAGGTGCGTAGATGCCGCAGGGGGATAAAATGCATACTTTCAACAGCGGCAGTTTTTTTTATTTTGGCAGGAACGCCTTTGCTTGTATATGGAAGTGAGGAGACAAAGGAAAACACGCAGATGCCCCGGGAGGTTATCACACAGATTTTTCATAAACATGTGGGAAGCAGTACCCAGCAGGGAGAGTGTTATTGTGTGCCTATTTCCCACCAGCATGAAGGAAATGAGAAAGATGGAGGCACCTGCTACCAGACGCCGGTTTATCACAGGCATGATGGAAATGAAAATGAAGGCAGCGGCTGTTATACAAAACCGGTTTATCATGAACACCTTGGGGATGAAATACAGGGTGGAGGCTGCTATGAGGAGATCACTCATTCCCACATCACAGAATGTTATGAGAAGGCGGAGTGTTTGATGCACCATGCACCGGACGGGAACATACTTGAAACATGGACTGATACTTGTTTTGGCCACGGACAGACAACCTTTGGAAAATCAAAGGGAACTGCCACACATAATGACTGTGGCAAAGGGCAGGAGGAAAGAATTTACCGGTATTGTCTGACTTGTGGTTCTGTCAGCCCTTCCACACACTCTTATCAAAAGTTAGTTTGCCAGACACAGGAAGGAACAGTTACAGGATATCAGCGAAACTGCGGCAAAGATGAAACATCCATAGACGGTTATACGACAGACTGCGGCTTGGAAGAAGCAGAAATAGAAGGGTACTCTATTAGCTGCAAAAAGACAGTGGATGGATATGGACTAGGGTGTGGACTGACTGAAAACCAGCTTTGCGGCAGACTGATCATAAGGAATGAAACTGAGGGAAAGGCAGAGAAAGCAGTTTTAAGCGTTCACTTAGAGGACCTGACCGGAGGCAGGTTAAAGCTGTGCGAGCCTGCTTATGAATGGCAGGATGAAAACGGACAGCTGCTTGGTCATGGAGAAAAAATAGAAGTAAATGAAAATGGCAGCTATACGGTATTTGTCAGGCTGGAAAATAAGGATGTGGATAAAGCCGGATTGTACGGCAGTATTTTAATCGATAATATAGAAAAGGTAAATTCCAGCCAGGAGCCTTTTCCAACGCAAACGCCTAAAGCGCAGGCCACAGCAGTACCAGAAGAGGATGGCAATTCTTCCTTAGAGGGTGATGACTCAAATAGTGAAGAAACAGCAGCACAGATACCGCAAACCGGAAATAGGAAAGAAGCAGCCGAGGGTGTGGAAGAGGCAGAGGAATTAAGTCAGTCTGTGGTCAAAACCAAAAAAGCGTTTGTGCCGGAAAAAATAGAAGCATCTCCTTTTCCTGAAAAATCACCTGTTATAAAAGAAAGCCAGAAAGTAGCACTGGAAGAATATGAGGCTTTGGCGGAAAGGGATGTAGTGAAAGAAGAGGTAAAGAAACCTAAATTTTTTGATATGCCGGCAGTAAGGATTATTGCTGTATCCGGCAGTGTTCTTTCTTTAATGCTGGCTTTGGCGATGCTGTTTGTCTATTTCAGGCGGAGTGTAAGGGTGTTTAATGATGACGGAGAAGGACACATGCTCTTTTTAGGACGATGTCTGGTAAAATATGAAAATGATTGTTATAAGGTGGTAATCTCGGAGACTATGGAAGAAAAAGCCTGTACCAATAGATACTGCATTAAGCCAGGACTATTTCGAATCGGAAAAAAGGAAGGAGAAGAGATGATGATTATAAAAGGAAACAAAAGTGTTACTTCCTATTTAGATAAGGAAATGATAGTAATGCTGTAAAGGCAGCAGTTCAATTGAATTATTTATAAAATCCCCTTGATTTTGCATATTGAACGTGATAGACTCGTAGTGTTTATAGAAATAGATGCATATTTATGCATAAGGAGGAGAGACGTATGAAAAAATTATTGGCTTTATTTTTGGTAGGAGTAATGACTACGTGTATGCTTACAGCCTGTGGAAGCAAGGAAACCAATGGGGCGGCGGGAAGTGATGCTGCACAGGAAGAAGCTGGCGCTGAAGACGTGCTGGCAGATGGGGTGCTTACTGTTGGAACCAATGCTGAATTTCCGCCTTTTGAGTTTGTAGATGACAATGGCGAGCCGGATGGCTTTGACATTGCGCTGATTAAAGCAATTGGCGAAAAGCTTGGTGTGACTGTTGAGGTGGAAAACATGGAATTTGATTCTCTGGTATCTTCCATTGGAAGTAAGATTGACGTTGCAATTGCAGGCATGACAGTGACCGATGAAAGAAAGGGTTCTGTTGACTTTTCATCTCCTTACTATGAGGCAGTTCAGTATGTAATTGTACCAGCAGGTTCTGAAATTGCAACAGCAGAGGACTTAGTTGGCAAAACAATCGGCGTTCAGCTTGGAACCACCGGCGATTTTATTGCAAGCGATGATATTGCAGATACTACTGTAAATCAATATAATAAAGGTGTGGATGCGGTAAATGATCTGCTGAACGGAAGAGTGGACTGTGTGATTATTGATAAAAATCCTGCCCTAGTATTTGCAAGCAAATTTGAAGGCCAGGTGGTTGCACTTGATGGGGCACAGTTTGAATTCGGGGTAGAGGAATATGCAATTGCACTGCCAAAGGGAGATACAGCCCTAGCTGAAAAGATCAATGCAGCTCTTGAAGAAATTAAAGCAGATGGAACCTTTGACAAGTTAGTTGAAACTTATATCTAAGGATAGACACGGATTTGCAAAAGAAGTGGCTGATTTAAGTTGTATAGAAGGAATTGTAAAAGAGGATAGCATAAAAATACATGCTGTCCTCTTTTAAAGAAAGAGAAAGGAACTTATGATATGCAGGCGTGGTTAGAGGAAGTTGGCAGGCGGTTTGAGGTGGCATTTATCACCGGTGACAGGTGGAAGCTTTATATAAAGGGACTGGGCGTCACACTGGAAATAGCATTCTTTGCAGCAATTTTGGGACTAATAATTGGTACAATCATTGCCCTTATGAAGCTTTCTACGAAGAGAAACGGAAAAAAGACCATATGGGCAAGGATTGCCAATGTTTACATAGATGTGATCAGAGGAACGCCTTCAGTATTACAGCTTTTAATTATGTGGTTTATTATTATGTCAAGCTGTAAGAACGGTATGCTGGTTGCAGTGCTGTCCTTTGGCATTAACAGCGGCGCTTATGTGGCAGAGATTGTCCGTGCCGGAATTCTGGCAGTAGATAAAGGACAAAGTGAAGCGGGGCGTTCTCTTGGACTTTCCAAATCACAGACCATGATTTATATTATTATTCCACAGGCGGTCAAAAATGTGCTGCCGCCCATTGGAAATGAATTTATTGTCCTTTTAAAGGAAACCGCTATTGTAGGTTATGTGAGTATGACGGACCTTACCAGAACAGCTAATCAGATCTCATCAAGAACCTTTGAAGCCTTTATGCCGCTGATTGGAGCTGCGGTAATTTACTTTGTCATTATAAAAATATTGACAGTGCTGTTGGATAAATTGGAGAGGAGGCTGCGTAAAAGTGATAATCGTTAAAGACCTGCATAAAAAATTTGAAGATAATAACCATGTACTGCGGGGAGTGAACTATCATGTTCATCAGGGAGAAAAGATTGTAATTGTGGGACCGTCTGGTTCAGGCAAGAGTACCTTCCTGCGCTGCCTTAATCTTCTGGAAACCCCTACAAGCGGTGAAATCTGGTTTGACGGACAATTGATCACAGATCCCAAAATAAATATCGACAAAATCAGAGAACATATGGGAATGGTATTCCAAAATTTTAATTTATTTAACAATCTTTCCATTATGGATAACATAACATTAGCGCCTGTAAAGCTTAAGCTGATGGGGAAGGAAGAGGCAAAAGAAAACGCTCTTAAGCTTCTTTCCAGAGTCGGGCTTACAGATAAGGCAGATGCATTTCCAAGTCAGCTTTCCGGCGGGCAAAAGCAGAGAATTGCAATTGTCAGATCTTTGGCTATGAATCCCAGGGTCATGCTGTTTGATGAACCTACTTCAGCCCTCGATCCTGAAATGGTAGGTGAGGTTTTGGATGTTATGAAGGAACTTGCAGATTCAGGAATGACTATGGTGGTAGTAACTCATGAAATGGGTTTTGCAAGAGAAGTAGGAACAAAGGTGCTTTTCATGGATGAAGGAATCATCATGGAAGAAAATACACCGGCAGAGTTTTTTGGCAGCCCTAAATGTGAAAGACTACAGGATTTTCTGTCGAAGGTTTTATAAGAAGTTTTAGGAGCCTGATTCAGAGACAGGCATCAATGTAGTGATCAGGTAAAAGGGCAGGGAGAAGACCATAAAGTACACATACCTGAATTCCGTTGCAACAGGCGTTGCAATCAACACTGTAAAAAGCAGTGCTGCGCTGGGGAGATACAAGATCAGCTTTGCTTTTTCCCCACGGATAAGGACATTCCCTATACAGAAGATAAGCACCCAGCAGGCGGCACCCATGCTCCAAAGGGTGCCATAAAGGGGAAGCATACTGCCCAGCTTTATGGCGATTTCTTTTCCTTTGACCACAAGCGGGCCACGGATAAGGGGTGTGTGGGACACTCCTAAAGTGGTTGCGCTGACGCCTTCTGCGTCTGCTACAGGATAAAAGGAATCAGGGTACCAGTAGCCATAAGTCTGGTGGATGTAAGCCCTAAGATAGTCGCCCGGATATCGGAGGCCAAGACTGATCCACAGCTTAAAAAATTCTCTCTTGTGCGCTTCTAAATAGGACTGATTTCCAGCCCGTACCAGTTCTTTCATGTTATCTGCAAAGTAAGGATTATATAATTCCTTAATATAGGTTAGATCAATCACATTCTCTATCAGTTCAAGTTCTTCCGGTGAAAGCTCCCGGTCATTGCAGAGCACTGCGCTGATCTGCTGTGTGGGAATGGATAAGGATTCAATTAAGTCCGGTTGTGTGACAGCGAAAGCATTCATAACCGGAATTTTTATGATAAGAACAGTGCCCAGAATGCCAAGCAAAACTGGATACATGAGCCTTACTTTTTTCCTAAAATGAATCAGTAAAAATGGCAGGCACAGCAAAAAGGCATACCAGCCATTGGAACGGAACAGACACAGCATAAGCCCGGACACAATATAAATACACCAATTAAGAATCTGCTGCCTGCGGCAGTGAAAGAGCGGTATTTCACTGTTTGTCGAAGAGGCCGCGGTGGTAAAGCCAAGACGCATCAGAGCACAGCTAAAGCAAAGGATGGCGGCAGAAAAAGGGATATCCTTCCATAAAGTTACGGAATATACGCCATGATAGGGAATCAATGCATAAAACAAGGTGCATAAAAAGCTGATGCAGGGATTGATACGGCAGAGTTTTAGCGTGTTTATAAAGTAAGAAACGCTAAAAGCAAGAATGCACATCTGAAAAAAGGTATAAAAGGAAAGGGCAACAAGCATACTGCCTGTAAGTTGATAGCCAATGCTGTAAAGCAGTTTGATTAACAGGGTATGTACCCAGGGATGATGATTGCTGTAGGGATTAACACCAAGTACCTGTTCAAACTGGACAATACTGTCAGGCGTCATGATTCCCGGATATTGATATAGAAAATAAGGGAGCCAGCACAGCATACATAAAAGAAAGGCACATAAGCCTGAATGCAGTACATAAAATCCCTTTATGGATTTTTTCTTGCTCTGTTTGTTGTATAGATCAGAAAAAAGAAATCTGTTTAAACGTGGCTTATTTGTGGTAAATAAAAAAAGAAATGCCAAAAGGCGGTAGAACAAAAATACGAAGCCTAAGAATACCGCAGTAAGGATGCCAAACCGGAATAAGGGGCTGGTCAGATTTTCTATGTATTTAGGAGAATCTACAGCCATATATAGGATCGTAAAAAGAACAGCGGTAAGACCGGAAACGTTACGGAGACATTTCCTGCGGTCAAATTCATATTGTGATACGCTTCTGTCTTCATAGCAGTAAAAAAGGAAAACAAGGAGAAAGAAAACCAAAGTTAATATATTGCCCGGTTCCATGCGTCCTGCCTTCATAAGCGCCCATGTGGTAAAAAAGCTTTGAATCATTGTGAGAAAAGGTTTGAGCTTAACAGCTTTCATGGCAATAACTCCTGTTCCTGAAATGTTTCTTATGATATACTCAAAATATAGTGGAATTAGACGTGGTTGTCAACTGTCACTGACAACAGAGAGGAAAACATATGGTAACGATCAGTTTGTGCATGATTGTAAAAAATGAAGAAAAAATACTTGCCAGGTGCCTTGACAGTATTTGTGATCTGATGGATGAGATCATTATTGTGGATACCGGCTCTACGGACAGGACAAAAGAAATCGCCGCCGGATATACCCAAAAGATCTATGATTTTGGGTGGACGGGCAGCTTTGCAGATGCCAGAAATTTTTCTTTTTCAAAAGCAGAATGCGAATATATTTATACGGCGGATGCAGACGAGGTACTGGATAAGGAAAATCATGAGAAATTTAAAACATTGAAAAGACGTCTTCTGCCTGAAGTGGAGATGGTGCAGATGTATTATGGAAATCAGCTTTCCTATGGAACCGTTTATAATTTTGACAGAGAACTTCGGCCTAAATTGTTTAAAAGATTGAGAACTTTTCAATGGATCGAACCGGTGCATGAGACGGTCAGGCTTCTGCCAGTGGTGTTTGATAGTGATATAGAAATTACACACCTGCCAGAGGAAAATCATGCAGGACGGGATATCAATATTTTTCAAAGAATAGTGAATGATGGGCAGGAGCTGTCTGCCCGGCTTATGAATATGTATGCAAAAGAACTTCTCATATCCGGCAGTGAACAGGAGTTAATGAAGGCGGAAGATTATTTTACCCAGGTTGCAGAATATCCGCTGACAGGGGAGGAGCAGCTTAAGGAGGCGGTCTGCATCATTGTCCGGGCAGCCAGAATCAGGGGAGATTATCTGAAAATGTTCCGTTATGCCATAAAGGATGCTGCCAGCAATGAGGGCGGAGTAAGTGAAGTGTGTTATGAGCTTGGGGAATATTATTTGTCCAGGGGAGAATATCAGGAGGCGGCTATTTGGTATTATAATGCGGCCTATGAAACCGCAAGCATTTTAAATATTCATTGTAGTCAGGAATTACCCCGTTTGGGACTGTACCGGTGTTATGAGGCTATGGGGCTTTCTGAACAGGCAGAAAGCTATAGGAAAGAAGCCGGAGATTATGCTCCTTAGACGCGTAGCGGAACCAAATCTGTAAACGGATCTTCGTTTCTGCCCAGATGGGACTTTTACCTGTTACTGGAACGGTACTGTCAATAACTTTTGAAAATGTC
>DKUR01000067.1 GCA_002490775.1 Lachnospiraceae bacterium UBA7199
CACAAGCAGCCGCAAGCTGAAAGAAATAGGCGTTATGCTGGGCGAACTGATAGAAGAGGTAAAGACCAGAAAATAGCAGGATATGGGGCAGCTGCTTACTTACAGCCTCTGGCGGCGCTGATAGCGGGCGGCAACTGGAACAATGGGGCGAATTGCGGCGCTCGTGCCGTGAATTGCAACAATTACCCGTGGTCTGTCTCTTCGAACATTGGCGCTCGTGGGGCGTGTGACTTAGTGAGAACATTACAGGCACAGAGTTCTACGGAATACTGGCAAGGACTTAGAAAGGGATAAGACCGAGTGTTTAATATCCTATAGTCAGAGTGGCTGTCCCGCCGTGAGGCAAAGAGAAAAAATACGGCTGCTGGTTAGTAGCTACGGCGAAAGGCAGGAGCTTAATACTTGAAGAGAGTAGGATACATTACCGATAAGGACGGGCGGCGCATTACGCTTTTAGAGGCTATGGGTGACTATGGAAACATACAGAAAGCCTATAACAAAGCCAGAAAGTGTAAACGCCACAGAAAAGACGTACTGATTTTTACGAAAGACAAAGAGGAAAACTTAGACAAGGTGCGGGAAGATATTATAAACCTTGCCTATGAGCCAAGCAAATACCATTACTTTAAGGTGTACGAACCGAAAGAGCGGCAGATAATGGCGCTGCCGTTCTATGACAGGGTGGTACAGCACGCCATAAACAACGTGTTAGAGCCTATATTTGATAAGCGGTTTATATCGCAGTCTTACGCCTGCCGGAAAGGTAAAGGTATGCACGCTGCGTCTGATACGCTAAAAGAGTGGCTGTATGAGTGGAACAAATACCACCCAGACCAGCCGCTTTATGCTATCAAGGCAGATATACACCACTATTTCCAGAGCATAGACCATGCGGTATTAAAAACTGAAATACGTAAGGTTATAAAAGACGCTGGGGTACTGGCATTGCTGGACAGGATAATAGACCACAACGGCAATATGCCGGACGGCGTAGGGATACCAGTAGGAAACCTTACCAGTCAGTTATTTGCAAATATCTATCTGGACGCATTAGACCAGTTTATTAAGCATGAGCTGGGCGTAGAGGCGTACATACGATATATGGACGACTTTGTAATATTAAGCCCAGACAAGGAACAGTTGCGCAACTGGCTTGCACGGATAGAGCAATTCTTACGGGAAGAGCTTAAGTTAGAGTTTAACCCGAAAACTACCATGCTGGCAGCAAAGAACGGTATAGACTTTGTAGGCTACAAACACAGGGCAACGCACAGGAAAGTACGAAAGGACAGCATAAAGCGCATAAAGCGTACTATCAAGAAGTGCGAGAGCGGGAAAATCACAAAAGAGCAGTTACAAAAGAGCATACAGAGCTGGACGGGACACGCAGGACACGCCGACAGCTACAACCTACGAAAGAAAATAGAAACGCTGGCAGAGGCAGCCATAGAAAAGGCTGCTTAAGCGGCAGAATGCAGGAGCGAGTACATGAGTAGCAATTTACTAAGGGTAGTACAAGAATAACAGGAAACCATAGAAAAGCAAAGCAGGCTTATTGCTGATTTAATAGCCACTCTGGAAAGCTGGGAGCAGACAGCAGGCTACGACGGCGCAGAGCTGAAAGAGCGGGCAAAAGATTTGCAATTAAGAGAAAGGCAGGATTTATGAACATGACTATTACAGAATTTATTGAGGCGGCGGCACATAACAAAATTATCCAGCTGGTAGTATTGGCGATTGTGTGCGACACGGTTTTTGGCGTGCTGCGTGCAATCAAAGAGAAGAAATTTAACAGCTGCGCAGGCATTGACGGGGCTATCAGAAAAGTAGGTATGCTTATTTCTCTGGTATTCATGCTGGCAATCGACGTACTGATTAAGATTAACTTAATCGGATTTATACCGGAGCAGGCACGTACATATTTAGGGCTTGATACCGTGGGCGTGGCTGAATTTTTCGCATTGCTTTACATTGCCTATGAGGTAGTGAGTATTTTTAAGAATATGGCATTATGCGGGCTGCCCGTAAAAAAGGTATGGGAAAAGGTGCGGGAGTTTCTGGCGAAGTATACGGACGAACTGCCGGACACAGACGAACTGGACGGGGACAGCACCACAGGCAACGTAGAGGAACACAGGACACAGGAAAGATAAGAATAATAAGGACATAGCAGCAAAGAGCGCTTGCGGGACACCGCAGGCGCTTATTTTGTATGCGGAAAGGCAGGAAATATGAACATTAACAGAAAGATAAGTAAGTACAATTTCAATAAGGGCAGCGTTTCCAGAATTAAGTATATTGTTATCCATTATGTAGGCGCACTGGGCGGCGCAGAGGACAACTGCCGATATTATGGCGGCGGCAATAGAAATGCGTCGGCGCATTACTTTGTAGGATTTAACGGCGAGGTATGGCAGTGCGTAGAGGACGCTAATATAGCGTGGCATTGCGGAGCGTCGAGCTATAAGCACGCAGAGTGCCGAAACGCTAATAGTATCGGTATTGAAATGTGCGTAAGGAAGAAAAACACAAAGAGCATGGGCGCAACAGATAAAGACTGGTATTTTGAGGACGCAACAGTAGAGGCAGCGGCAGAGCTTACCCGTTACCTTATGAATAAATACGGCGTGCCTGCATCTCATGTAATCAGACATTACGACGTAACGGGCAAGATTTGCCCTAACCCGTATGTATATAACACCAGCGCCCACACATGGGACGAGTTTAAGCGTAAAATCAGCGGGCAGGCAGAAACACCGCAGGGCGGCAATGAAAAAACAATCTGGAATTTTCTTACAGGAAAGGGCTTAAATGCTTATGCCGTGGCTGGTATTATGGGTAATCTGTATGCTGAAAGCGGGCTTATGCCGAACAACTTACAGAACACCTATAACAATAAGCTGGGTAAGACGGACGCAGAATATACAGCAGCGGTGGATAATGGCAGCTATGGCAATTTTGTAAAGGACAGTGCAGGCTATGGGCTGGCGCAGTGGACGTATTGGAGCAGAAAGCAGGCGTTGCTTAATCATGCAAAACAGGCGGGCGCATCCATTGCAGACCTTAATATGCAGCTGGGCTTTTTATGGGAAGAATTGCAGGGATACACAGCAGTAATGGACGCACTGAAAAAGGCGGGCAGCGTGCGTGCTGCATCTGATGCCGTTCTTACTGGATATGAAAAGCCAGCAGACCAGAGCGAAACAGTAAAGAAAAAGCGTGCAGAGTACGGCGAGGGATACTATAAAAAGTATGCAGCAGGAAACGGTACAAAGTATTACAGAGTGCGCAAGAGCTGGACGGACGCAGCAAGCCAGCTGGGGGCGTTTGCGTCGCTGGAAAATGCAAAGAGCGCTTGCAAGGCGGGTTATACTGTATATGATGATAACGGCAAGGCGGTATATACCGCAGCGGGGCAGCAGACAAGCGCAGGCGTTCCGTTTAGCGTACAGGTAGATATTTTAGACCTTAATATCAGAACAGGAGCAGGCACGAACTATGCAAAGACGGGAGAAACCACAGGAAAGGGAGTATTTACCATTGTGGAAGTGAAAGCCGGACAGGGCGCAAGTGCTGGCTGGGGACGCTTGAAGAGTGGCGCAGGCTGGATTAGCTTAGATTATGCCACAAGATTAGCTTAAGTTTTCGAGGGTGGGCGGTTCGCTGTCTGCCCTCTATTTTTTTGCGATTTTCTTAGAAATCTATACAAAAGTGTTGACAATATACCGAAAAAGGTATATAATAAAATCATGGAAAGGAGATAAGAACAAATAAGAGGCAAAGCCACTGGAAAGGAGAAACGGCACAATGGGTAAGAAAAAGAAACAAAAGAAAAAGCCTATCAACTGGCAAGAATTGGCAATCAGTGCAGTGATAGACTTAATCATAGGAACAATACTTATCATAATTGGTAAGTACATAGGTTAGGGCGAAAGCCCTAACCAACAGGCGGGCGATAAGCCCGCCGCCTATAAGAAATATAACACAAACCCAAAGCCGAGTAAAGAGTATGCTTTTAAAATTAGGAGTATTTTTAGTAGCAGTAGGACTGGTAAAGCTGCTGGTTGCTTTCATTTTGAGGGCAAGAGAAAAGAGAGGTAAGGCATGAATTTAGGCGAAAACATTAAAACAGCGAGAAAAGCGGCAGGCGTGACGCAAAAGGAACTTGCAGAGCGCCTGCAAGTATACCAGAAAGATATAAGCCGCTGGGAAAACAACGAGCTTACGCCAAACGCAATAACACTGGCGAAAATTTGCAGAGAGCTTAACGCCTCTGCTGATGAAATTTTAGAATTGAAGTAGAAACGAAAGCGAGGGCTTACTATGACAAAGAAAAAGGTAATTTTATTGGCAGCGGCTGCATTATTTGCAGTAAGCGGCTTAACGGCGCTGCCGTCTGGAAATATAACAGGTGGGGTGGGCTGCATTGTGGTTGCGGCAGTATGCGCCTATTTTGGACTGAAAAAGAAAAGCGCAGGAAAAGAGAACGGAAACAGAACGCCAGCGCCTGCCGCTGCATCTGGCGGCAGAATTTTAGATACAATCAGAACGAAAGTAGTAGGCGTGACGTTCAATAATGAGGACGGAGAAAACAGGCAGGATATTTTAAGCAGAATGTCCGGCAGTGAAGATATTACAGTAGAAAAGTATACATACAACGGAGAGCCTGCCGCATACGTAAAGTGGGGCGATAAGGTAATAGGCAATCTATCGGCAGAGCTGGCGGGGGACTTAGCGAGAAAGTACCCGAAAGCCCGCTACACCGCAGAAATACTGGAAATTTCTGGGGGGGTACAGACGTTCGGGTGCAATATAGAGCTTGACGTAATCGAGGACGCAACGCCAAGCGTAAGCCAGCATACGGGAGAAACTACAGTATATGTAGACCGTAGCAACAAAAAATACCATAGTAAGCCTAACTGTTCGGGAATGAAAAACCCAAAGAGCATACCGCTAAGCCAAGCAAAGAAGAAATACACCGCTTGTAAAAAGTGTTGTAAATAGGTAAAGGCATAAGCCGCAGACTTGTAAAAGAGTTTGCGGCTTTTCGTCGTATATGGGGAAAGAACAGGAACGAAAGAGAGGTAGCAGAAATGGCGAATAAGAAAGGCAGCCGACAGCTGACATGGACAGACCGTATAAGTATTGAGGCATTGAAAAAAGCAGGGCATAGCGTGATAGAGATAGCAGAACAGCTGGGCGTACACCGCAGCACTATATACAATGAGCTTAAGCGAGGGGAATATATGCACAGAAATAGCGACTATACAGAAACATTAAGTTATAGCCCAAACAAGGCACAAATGAAAGCAGAGGAAAATTTAAAGGCAAGGGGTACACAGCTTAAAATAGGAAACGATATTGCATACGCAAATTATATAGAGGATAAAATAGTAAATGAAGATTACAGCCCAGCTGCGGTACTGGGAGAATTGAAAGCACAGGGGAAAGAGGGGGACTTTTCCGTAACAGTATGCGTAACGACCTTATACAGCTACATTGATAAGGGTATTTTCCTTAAGTTGTCTAATAAGAATTTGCCAGTAAAGAAGAATAAGAAGAGAAATTATAAGAAAGTACAGAGGCAACAGAAAAGGGCGGCAGCAGGAGAGAGTATAGACAAACGCCCGAAAGAGATAGATACACGGGAAGAGTTCGGCAACTGGGAAATGGACAGCGTTTTAGGACAACGGGGAAAGTCAAAAAATACGTTGCTGGTACTGACAGAGCGGAAAACCAGAAACGAGATTATATTTAAACTGCCAGACCATACAGACGAGGCAGTAGTAGCGGCGCTGGATAGATTAGAAAGAAAATGGGGCGCTGATATGTTTAAGCGGGTATTTAAGACAATCACAGTAGACAATGGCAGCGAGTTTGCAGATGCAGAGGGCTTACAGCGTTCTATTATCAACGAGGGAGAAAAGCGGACAAAGGTATATTACTGCCACCCGTACAGCAGTTGGGAGCGTGGCACAAATGAGGTAACAAATAAGATGATACGCCGGAAGATACCGAAAGGCACAAATTTTGACGACAGGACAGAGGAAGAGGTAGAGAGTATAGAGAACTGGATAAACGGATACCCACGCAAAATACATGGCTATCATTCAGCAGGGGAACTATTCGAGGAAGAGGTAAAGCAGCTTGCATAAGAACGGAAATAGGGGGGGCGTGAGAGGCTGGCAGAAGTGGCAGCCTTGCTATTGCGTTGTCCAAAAGTGAAAATATACAATAAAACAGGCTGCGTATTGTGCAAAACGGCAAAACGATAAAAATATGAAAAAATGTCGAATTTAATGTTGACATTTTTAGTGGATTGAAATAATCCCTATGGTATTTGACTTTTTCTGCATTGTATGTCACTTCCCTCATGGGAAGTGTGGATTGAAATCTATCTCGGACAGAAGACAAGACGCTTGCTTGTGTCATTTTCCATAAGGGAAATATAAACGACAATCTGTAAAAATGATTTAGCAACTTTTAATTGCTTTTGGCAACCATAAAAACCTTTATTCTTTTAAAAATATATTTTATAATGATACAAAAAGATGGTGTTTTCATAAATATTAATTTGATATTAAAATATATGAATTTTTTGCGTAAAAACATTGCTATACGCAGAAAGAGTGGGCAAAAGACTTGATGTTTTCAGACAGGTAGTTTCAAAATGGAAAACAGGTGCGAGTGTTCTTGACCTAGAAGCTTTGCTAAAAGATTCTAAACTATATAATATTACAATAAATGGGCATATAGGAACCTGATGGCTGTTCATATTTATTAACTGATTTTGAAGGGTTAAAAACGATTCCAGAAAATGAAAGAAATATTTAAACAATATAATATTAATATAGCAATAGCATTAATTTGAGCGTCTCCAGACATAAATAGTATGTTGAAAGAATATTTCCTAATGTTGATTATGAGAAAGTAAGAAATAGTATTGGGAGAGTTAGAATTGAACAGGATAAGAGAGAGCATATAAAAAATTTACAATATGTATCAATAGAAAGATAGATAATTCCTTTAGAGAGTTGTTAATAAACAAAGATTGAAACGTTTGATTCGGAAAAAATGTCGGATCAAACGTTTTTATCTTGCATAAAGATTTAAATGTGTTAAATCGTTTTAATAAAAATATACATAATTAAAAAATTAAATTTTGTTCAAATTGTCCAAAAAATATAAATATACAGAAAAATTATTGCAAATTAATCCATAAAGCGATACTATTAAAAAGTAATGAGGGGAACCTGCATACTTTTTAGTTAAAACGTTTTAACATAAAGGAGGAGTGATTATGAATGGGGAATGTATCATCAGGATGAGTCACGTGACCAAAAAATTTCCGGGTGTCGTAGCGCTTAAGAATGTCAATCTGGAAATGAAAAGAGGGAGCATTCACGGATTGATGGGGGAGAATGGAGCAGGAAAGAGCACCCTGATCAAAATTATTTCAGGTACTTATTCTGAATACGAGGGTGAAATGGAGTATGAAGGCAGGAAAGTAAAGTTCCGGTCTGAAAAGGAAGCTTTGCAGGCAGGAATCAGCGTAGTTCCTCAGGAGCTTCATCCTATTCCGGAAATGACGATTGCTGAAAACATTTTTTTAGGAAGAGAGCCGGTAAAGTGTTCATGGATCTTGGATAAAAAGGAAAGAAAGCGTCAGGCGGGGGAGCTTTTGGATGCATTGGGGCTTGACTATGATCCGGATACAAAGATGGAAAAGCTTAGTATTGCCCAGAAGCAAATGGTTGAAATTATCAAGGCCATATCCAGGGGAAGCAGACTGATCATAATGGATGAGCCTACCAGTGCACTTACTAATGTGGAAACAGAATATTTATTTCAGCAGATTTCTCTGTTAAAGAAAAAGGGGATATCCATTATTTTTATTTCACACAAGCTGGAGGAGGTATATCGTATCTGCGACACGGTGACGGTTCTTCGGGACGGGGAATATATAGACACCAGGCCGATGCAGGAGGTAAGCAGTGATGAACTGATAGAGATGATGGTAGGGCGTCAGGTGGTGGACATTTACCCTAAACTGCATACCCCGCAGACTGATGTGGTTCTGGAAGCACAGAGCATAAGCGGAGAAGGCTTTGAAAATATAAGCTTTACAATCAGAAAAGGAGAAGTACTTGGCTTTGCAGGAATGATGGGGGCAGGCAGGAGCGAGATTGCAAGAGCGGTGTTTGGACTGGATCAGATCAGCGCAGGAAAACTGATTTTAGAGGGAAGAACGATAAAGATTGTCTCGCCTGCGGACAGTATTCATGAGGGAATTGCAATGGTGACGGAAGATCGGGCGACCTATGGATTTGTGGGTGCAAGATCCATCAAAGAAAATATTTCGCTGCCCAATATGGACCGCTTTGCCCCCCATCTTTTGCTGAAGAAAAACGAGATAAAAAGTGCAGCAGAAGAGATATGTCAAAAAATCAGTGTAAAAGCCCCCACCATTGAAACCCGGGTTGGAACGCTTTCCGGCGGCAATCAGCAAAAGGTAGTATTGGCAAAGTGGCTGATCAGAAATTTGAAAGTATTGATTATGGATGAACCCACCAGAGGAATTGATGTAGGGGCCAAACAGGAGATTTATGCATTGATTTCGGAACTGGCAAAGCAGGGAATTGCAATTCTGTTGATCTCGTCAGAGCTTCCCGAAGTAATTTCCATGAGCCACCGGGTTATGGTAATTGCAGAAGGAAAATGTGTAGGGGAACTGCAGAAGGAAGAGGTTTCACAGGACAAAATTATGAAGCTGATAGCAGGAGGCAGGCCTGCTAAAACAGGCAGGAAAGAGCAAAATTGAAAGAAAACATGCCCGCTGAAACGGGCAGGAAGGAGTAAGGTTATAAAGAAAATGAAAAACGAAAAAGCAATTAGAATAGATGCAGCAGGGCTATACCGAAAATATGGAATTTTCATAATTCTGGTTATCATGTTTATTATTTCAGCAGTGATGAATAAAAACTTTTTAAAACCTCAGAACTTACTGAATATTTTAACCCAGATTTCAGTTGTGACCATCATTGCATGTGGGGAAACTATATTGATCATCAGTGGAATGATTGATTTGTCGGCAGGAATGGTATGCACCATGTCAAGCTGCTTTGCGGCAGGCGTGCTTTTGCAGACGGGCTCCCTTACAGCAGCTATTCTGGCAGGGATTTTCACAGGCGCTGCTGCTGGCTGGGTAAATGGGTTTTTGATTACAAAGTTTAAGCTTCAGCCTTTTATTGCCACTTTGGCAATGACGAATATTGCCCAGGGAATTACTCAGGTCTATACAGGAGGGACTGCTATTGGGGCAGGAGAAAAAGTAAGATTTTTGGGGCAGGGAAGAATTTTGGGAATTCCAATGCCGGTTATTGTGATGCTTACAGCCGTGGTTGTGATTTTTCTTCTTATGAGTAAAACAAAGCTGGGAGTTAATATTTATGCCATAGGAGGAAACGAAAAAGCGGCAATTGCAGCCGGAGTGGATGTAAAAAGACAGAAAAGAATCTTTTTTACCATAAGCGGTGCACTGGTGGGGATCGCAGGCGTCATATTAATGGCAAGGCTTTTATCGGCCCAGCCTTCAGTGGGAAATGGTTATGAGTTTGACGCAATTACTGCAACGGTAGTTGGTGGAACAAGCTTTACGGGAGGCAGCGGCAACGTAGGGTATATGCTGATTGGTTCTGTTATTGTGGGGCTGATCAATAACATATTAAATTTACTAAATGTGTCAACCCAGTATCAGATGATTATAAAAGGTATATTAATTGCAGGTGCAGTTATTATAGATATTCAAACAAAAGGAAACAAATCGGAAAGCTAAAAACAGGAGGAAAAAACTATGAACAGAAAAAAAGCAGCAACATGTATTTTGGGAGGAATTCTGATAATCAGTACATTATTAGGATGCAGCAGTACAGGTGAAGAGGTAAAGGAAAGTGGTCAGGAGACAAATACTCAGACGGTTTCAGAGGCCACGGAAGGAGAACAGGAAGAAACAAATGAGGCAGCAGCAAATGAATCAGAAGCGGATGGAGAAAAATTGATTTTTGGTTTTGCAAATAACAATGATATTTATCCTTATTGTGCAAAATTCAGAACTTATTTAAAAGAAGCAGCGGAGCGGGAAGGCTTTGAAGTGCTGGTAACAGATGCAAAAGGTGACGTTGCAGTTCAGAATGGAAATATTGACAACTTTATTGTGCAGGGTGCCAGCGTCGTAAGCGCTATCAGCATGGATCTGGATGGCTCCATTCCTGCGGTGGAAGCAGCGAAAAATGCAGGGATTCCATATATTTCATTTTTAGCCAGTGTCCGGGATGAGGGAAACTATGATGCTTATATTTATGTAGGCTCTGAAAATTATGATGCAGGATATCTGCAGGGAGAATATTTGTGCAAGGTTCTGCCGGAAAATGCCAAAATTCTGTATTTGACAGACCGCCCCAGCGATCAGCAGTATGTAGACAGAAAAGAAGGACTTTTAGCAGCGCTTGCAGAGAGAAAAGATATTGAAATCGTATCGGAGATGAACTCACAGAATAAAAAAGATCTTGGAATGTCCATTACAGAGGATTGGCTGCAGGTATATGATGAGATTCAGTGTATCGTAGGACAAAATGATGATTCTGTCATTGGAGCAATTGAAGCATTAAAAGCAGCAGGCAGGCTGGAAGGCGTAGTGACTGTAGGTTTGGATGGAAGTGAAGATGCCCTTGCATTGATTTCGGCTGGGGAAATGACTATGTCAGTTCTTCAGGATGCAAAGGGACAGGCAGAAGCAGGCGTGGAAATTTTAAAGCAGATCAGAGACGGGGTAGATCCAGCTACGATTGAAGATATTTTTGTACCCTTCCAGGCAGTAACGTCTGAAAATGTGGCAGACTATCTGGAGTAACCTTTCAAATACAAAAATTTGTGCCGGAGCGTCACAAATTTGCCTGACAAACGCTCTGGAATGGAGAATAGTATGAGCAGAGAAGTTATTGTATATGTAACAAAAAAAGATTCCGGACAGCGCCTGTCAAAGCAGGAAACAGACTGTTTCCGGCAGGATATACACCAGCAGGAAAACAGACTGCTTATTGTTTATCCCCGGGAAATCTTTCAAAGCATATTAGGATTTGGCGGTGCGGTTACAGAGGCGGCCGGGTATACGTGGCAGCGCCTGGGAGAAAAAAACAGGAAAAAGGTACTGGAAGCTTATTTTGGAAAAAATGGAATTGGCTATAACTTCTGCAGAACACATATTCAAAGCTGTGACTTCGCAATGGAAAATTACAGCTATGTAAAAGAAGGAGACCAAAGTCTTAAAAGCTTTAATACAAAAAGAGATGAAAAATATATGATTCCGTTTTTAAAAGAAGCGGTGGAGATCTCTTCGAATCACCTTCTGTTTTTTTCATCCCCCTGGAGTCCTCCAGGGTGGATGAAAGAAAGCGGTAAGATGAATGGAGGCGGAAAGCTGAAAAAGGAATGTTATGGTTTATGGGCGGAAATGCTTGCCCGGTTTATGGCAGATTATTTGGACAGAGGGCTTCCTTTGTGGGGAATTTCTGTACAGAATGAGTCTAAAGCAGATCAGAAATGGGAATCCTGTACCTTTACGCCGGAGGAAGAGAAGATTTTTATCCGGGATTATTTATACCCTTTCATGTGCAGATACGGGGTACAGGATAAAAAACTGCTGTTCTGGGATTATAACAGAGACAGGGCGCTGGAATGGGCGCAGGAGATGATGGCGGATGAAAAAGTCAGGCAGATCGTGCATGGGATTGGCGTTCACTGGTATTCAGGAGATCATTTTGAAACGCTGGATTTGATTAACAGAAAGTACCCGGATTTATCAATTCATTTTACCGAAGGGTGCGCAAGCGGTTTTGTGCCGGAATCCAAATGGGAGTTTGGAGAAAGGTATGCACATGACATAATAGGCAGCATGAATCATTACACAGTTTCCTATACAGACTGGAATCTGCTGCTTGATGAAACAGGTGGTCCTACCCATATTGGGAATTTTTGCAACGCGCCTGTTATGGCAGACACGGTTAAAGATGAGGTGGTACTGACGCCTTCTTATTACTACATAGGGCACTTTTCCAAATTTATTAAAAGAGGCGCTGTCCGAGTGGGACTTAGCAGGTATACAGATAAGGTGGAGGCAGCAGCTTTTAAAAACCCGGATGGGAAAATGGTGATAGAGGTATTAAATGCAGGAGATGAGGATATTTCGTTTACTTTAAAACAGGATGAAATGATTGTGGATATGACAGCAGGTGCAAGAAGTATGATGACGATTATTTATTAAGGATGAAAAATAAACTATAATATGGTATAATTTTCCTGACAGTTTAGCGGAAAAAGTGGAAATAAGCGCTAAACTTGTCAGGAAAAATACTGGTGGGATAAGGTTAAACATGAAAACAACAATAAAGGACTTGGCGCGGGAAAGCGGCTTTTCGGTTGCCACTGTTTCACTGGCGTTATCGGATAAGCCCAGCCGCGTGAATACGGAGACTATTCAAAAAATCCGTAAACTGGCTAAAAAAATGAACTATACGCCCAATCGATTAGCAGTAGGACTTGCAACTCAAAAAAGCAAGATGATCGGTTTTATTACAGATGATTTCAGCAATACTTACATATCGGCTAATTTTATGGCGATTGATATGGAATTGCAAAAAAGCGGCTATCTTCTTATGGCGTCCTCGGCGGTGCGGGATACGGAGTATGCGGAGTTTGCAATAAAAAATCTGGTTAGCTGCGGAGTAGACGGAATTATTTACAACAAATCCGCACATACAAAAATGAGTGAGTTGGATAAACGGATTGGAGATTATCTGGAACAGTCCGGTCTTCCAGTGGTCAGCTGTGATAATCCTTTATATGAAAAATATGGTGTGGGTGTTAAATTTGATTATTGCAAGGGCGGCTATTTGGCCACGAAACATTTAATAGAAAACGGACATAAAAAGATCGGCTGTCTGGCTGGTGATGTAAACCTGCAGGTGACTGCTGACCGTTTTGAGGGCTACCGGAAGGCGTTAAAGGAGGCTGATATCGCCTTTGATCCTGATTTGGTTTATTATGGAAATTACAGCATTGGAAGCGGAGGAGAAGCGCTGCCTTATCTATTGGGACAGGGAGTGAGTGCGATTTTTGCGTTTAATGACCAGATGGCTTTTGGTATTTATAAAGAAGCACAGAAATATCATGTATCCATTCCTGATGACTTATCGGTGATTGGCTTTGACAATACTCAGTTTTGCGATGTGCTTGACGCACCGTTGACATCTGTGGGGAGTTTCAGCAGCAATGCAATGGGGGTTGCGGTGGCAAAAAAAATGGTTGAACTGATTGAGCAGAAGGAAAAAGCGGACAGGGAAAGAATTGTCTTTGAGCCAAGCCTTTTTCTGCGGGGAAGCACGGCAGAGAGGAGGTAGGCAGAGGTTGCAGGTAAAGTATTGTCATGTTACAATGTTCGGTGTAATCTGTTATAAGCAGCAGTAAAAACAGCAGATTGCTTTGTGGGGATGAAGGGCCTGCATGGAATGCGGGCTTTTAAAACAGGAAGAGGAGGATATTTTATGTATCAGGACCATAAAATCTGGATTGGAAAATCGGAAGAGGAAAATGTTTATATTTATCCGAAAATGGCAAATCGCCACGGGATGATTGCAGGTGCGACAGGAAGTGGAAAAACGGTTACACTAAAAGTCTTGGCGGAATCTTTCAGTGATTGCGGCGTACCTGTTTTTCTGGCGGATGTGAAAGGCGACTTGGCAGGGATGTGCAGGCCTGGCGGAAACAGTGAGAGCGTTGGGAAACGAATGGAAGAAATGAATCTTGCCAAAGAGGGATTTGGATTCCAAAGTTACCCTGTGACTTATTGGGATGTGTATGGGGAGAAGGGACTGCAGCTTCGGACAACAATTTCCGAAATGGGGCCGCTTCTTCTTGGCAGGATTATGGATTTGAATGAAACCCAGTCGGATATTTTGACGATTATTTTTAAAATAGCGGATGATGAGGGGCTTTTGCTTCTGGATACAAAGGATTTGCGTTCCATGATACAGTATGTGAGTGAGAATGCAAAGGAATACAGCGCAGAGTATGGGAATCTTCCCAGGCAGAGTCTTGGAGCAATCATGCGTGCTCTGGTGGCACTGGATGCCCAGGGGGGAGATGTCTTTTTTGGAGAGCCGGCTCTTAATATAACTGACTGGATGTGCACCAACTGTGATGGAAAAGGGGTAATTCAGATTCTGGATTGTCAGAAGCTGGTTAATAATCCGGCGATGTATTCCACTTTTATGCTCTGGATGATGTCGGAGCTTTTTGAATCCCTGCCTGAAGCGGGAGATCGGGAAAAGCCTAAGATGGTGTTTTTCTTTGACGAGGCGCATCTTTTGTTTGATTCTGCATCCAAAGAGTTATTGATTAAAATTGAACAGGTGGTGAAGCTGATTCGTTCCAAAGGGGTGGGAATTTATTTTGTTACCCAGAATCCAAAGGATATTCCTGATGGTGTATTAGGACAGCTTGCTAATAAAATTCAACATGCCCTTCACGCTTATACGCCGGCAGAGCAGAAAGGGTGTAGGGCGGCGGCCCAGTCTTTCAGAGTCAATCCGGCTTTTGATACTTATGAGGAGCTCACCAGACTTGGCATTGGCGAGGCGCTTATCTCCGTGCTGGATGAGGAAGGGGTTCCGACGATTGTAAAGAAATGTGGAATACTGCCGCCTCAAAGTTATATGGGAGCGCTGGAAGATGAAATCAGGGACAGAGAGATAAAAGGACATCTTCTTTACAGTAAATATGCACAGATGCTGGATAGGGAATCGGCTTATGAGATATTGGAAAAAAAGGTAATGAAGCAGGAAGAGGACAGACAAAGGGCAAAGCAGGAGGCAGAGGAAGAAAAGCAGCGTCAGAAAGAAATGGAAAACGCCAGAAAACAGGAGCAGCGAGAGCAGGAGGCTGAAAGGAAACGTCAGGAGAAGGAAGCAGAAGCTGCAAGAAAGAAGCAGGAAAAAGAAGAGGAAGCAGCAAGGAAAGCACAGGAAAAGAAAGAAAATGAAAAGGACCGGGTGGTAAAAAAAGTTGTTAAGCAGGCAGCAGGCAGCGCGGCAGGCACCATAGGCAGAGAGTTTGGCAACAGCATAGGAAAATCGCTGGGAGGAAGTTTCGGCAAAAGGGTTGGAGGCAATGTGGGCGCTTCTCTGGGGAGAGGGATTCTCAGTACGTTGTTTAAAAGCTAGCTTTTGTATTAGAGCAGGCAGGAGAAAATAAAATATAACAATATATGACAGGGGCGGCATTCTTTGAGAGGATGCTGCCTTTGTTTGTGTGCCTTTGTAAATCCTTTCGTTAAACGTTTCATGGAATAATCAATCTCAGATTATTGAATCAGAAAAATGCATATGCTACTATCTGTGTAAACAACGAATACAGGTTTTAACTGTTATCTGTTGTTAATAAAAATGCATAAAAACATGCATTATAATGCAAGGGCTGTCGACAGGCATTTGCCAACCAGTGAATTTAGAAAGAGACCGCTTTGGCGGCAGAAATGAGGTAATAATGAAAAAGAGGGTTACAAGAATTTTTTCCATGTCATTGATGTTTATTTTACTTTTGTCCATATTTACAGGCTGTGGACAAAAGGGTGGGGATGCGTCTGATGAAGCGCCTTCCCAGACAGAGGCGGAAGCAAAACCGGGTGTAGAAGATACCGGCAGTGAAGAGGGCAGAACCTATAAAATCGGTGTAGTAGCCGGAGAGTCTTCTTCTCCCTGGTATATCAGATCGGCAGAAGGGGCAGAAGCCTTTATGAAGGAGCGTGGAATTGAAGTATTCCAGAAAGCGCCTACTTCTGTTGATGCGGCAGAACAGGTGCAGGTGGTAGAGGATGTAATTGCACAGGGAATTGATGCATTGTGTATTATACCAATTGCTCCAGAAGCGTTAGAGCCGGTACTACAGAAAGCAAGAGAAAACGGTATTATTGTGATTGCTCACGAGGGTTCCACACTTGAAAATATTGATTATGATGTGGAGGCATTTACGCCGGAAGGATATGGAGCTTTTATGATGGATCTTCTGGCAGAGCAGATGAATTATCAAGGAAAATATGTATGTATGGTATCTTTTTTGACTACATCTTCCCATAATGAATGGATTGATGCGGCGATAGCACACCAGAAAGAAGCTTATCCTGATATGGAGCTGGTAGAAGAGGAAAGAGTGGAATCACAGGACAGCCAGGAAGGGGCTTATGAAAGAGCAAAGGAATTATTGAAAAAATATCCTGATTTAAAAGGCATTTTAGGATCAAGTTCATTTGATGCGCCGGGATCGGCAAAGGCAATTGAGGAGCTGGGACTTGTAGGGCAGGTATTTACCACAGGAACTTCTACAACTTCTTCCGCTCAAAAATATATGGAAAGCGAGACCATGAAAAATTTCACTTTATGGGATCCGGCAGATTCGGTGTATGCAATGTGTGATCTTGCTGTCAAGATTTTGGAGGGAGAAGAGATTAAAAGCGGGGTAGACTTAGGGATCGAAGGCTACAACGAAATGACAATGGATGAGACAGGAAAGATTCTTATGGGCTCCGGCTGGGTATGTGTAACAAAAGATACAATGGCAGATTATGATTTCTGATGCTGCGAAAGAAAGCGGCAGGTTAGGAGATGGAAACAGGTGGATAATACAATACTTTCCTTAAAAGGAATCAGCAAGAGTTTTGGTGGCGTTCATGCTCTGGATCAAGTTGATCTTGAGGTAAAAAAAGGACAGATACATTGCCTCATGGGTGAAAATGGAAGCGGAAAATCTACATTAATAAAAATTATCTCAGGCGTCTATAAACCGGATCAAGGTGAAATTTTGCTAAATGGCAGGAAATATGAAAGCCTAACGCCAGCAGAATCTGTAAAGCAGGGCGTTTCCATTATTTATCAGGATTTTTCCGTATTTCCAAATCTCACAGTGGCAGAAAATATCTTTTTTGGGTATGTCATTGCGGAAAACCAGAAACTGACTCATAATCAGGAAAACATCAGGAAAGCACAGGCAATTGCAAAAGAAATTGGTTTGGAAGCCGATATGGGTGAGATACTGGAAAACTTAAGTGTTGCGCAAAAACAAATGGTAGCGATCTGTCGGGCACTTTTAAATAATGCGAAATTGATTATTTTTGATGAGCCTACTACGGCGCTGACGCAGAAAGAAGTGAAAAGGCTGTTTTCTTTGATACGGGATATGCAGAAAAAAGGAGTTTCCACGTTATTTGTAAGCCACAAGCTGGAAGAGGTCTTTGAGATTGCAGAAGAATTTACAATTATCCGCAATGGAAAAAAGGTGATTACAACATTTGCTGCGTCAATTACAAGAGAAAAATTTATCTATTATATGACAGGGCGGAAGTTAAGCGAAGATCAATTTGT
>DKUR01000022.1 GCA_002490775.1 Lachnospiraceae bacterium UBA7199
GACATTTTCAAAAGTTATTGACAGCTTGCTTTTTTCTTTCTATTTTTTTATACTGAATAACAGGGACTGTACATAGAAAGAATGAAATAGAGGTTTATTATGTTAAAAAAGATTACTTCTTTACTAATAATATGCAGCTTGTGCGTTTTGGTTACAGCATGCGGCCCTTCTGAAGAAAAGGTGGCGCAGGCCCAGCAAAAATATGCACAATTAGCTGAAATACATAATCAGGTAGTAGAAGCGCATAAAAATGTCGATAATAATTCGCTGGATGAAGCTTTAACAGAGCTTAGGGAAAAGATAACTGAGGTGGAAGGCTACAATCTGGCGGAAATGAATGATGAGGAAATTGATATTTTGATTCAGATTATGGATACTTTAATTTCCTCTTATGAAAGACATTTAAATACGCTTACCAATATTCAGGAAGAAGAGGAGGCTGCTGTTCTTGTTCCGATTCCCGTTACGCTTGTTAATCAGACAGAACTTTCTTTTGAAGAAATTAAATTGTATGAAAGCAAAGATGTGGGTATTCATGAAAACCTTCTTTCCGGAATTGGTGAATTTGCCCAAGGAGAAACCCTTACCGGTTTGACTTTGCAAAGAGACGTCGAAAATACGCCCTGGGTGCTAGAACTTAAGGATGTGAATGGAACTGTTTATCAGTTAGAGCTTTTGACAGAGGAATATAATGAGGAAGGAATAAAGCTGAATCTTGTTTATGATGCAGAGCAGGAAACAATAAGTCTGGCAGTTTAGGAGGTTTTTGTGGAAAAAGCGTATGAGTTAGAGTTTTCCGGTGAGAAAAAGGGAAATTTGTTTGTGAATTGCTGCGGTATATCCAGAACAGAACCCTTTCATAGTTTTGGGCCGGCAATTAAGCCTCATTTTGTGATTCATTTTGTATTAAGCGGTAAGGGGAAGTTTTCTATTGGGAATAAGGATTACTTTTTAGAGGCTGGATATGGATTTGTAATTCCTCCGGAGGAACTTACCTTTTATCAGGCGGATGAGAGAGATCCCTGGACTTATGTGTGGGTGGGATTTAATGGAAACATGGCTGAAGAATTAATGCGGGATATGGGTTTTTCAGCGGCAACGCCGATATTTAAATCTGATAAAGATCAGGAGTTCACCAAGGCGGTTATGGATATGATGGAGCATAATACCTTTGGCGTGGCAAACGATTTAAGAAGAAGTGGACAGCTTTATTTGTTTCTGTCTTTGATTGCAGAAAGCACGCATGTTGAGGAAAAGGGAGAAATGGATAAGGCTGATTATTATGTGAGAAGAGCTGTAGATTTTATTGTAAGTAATTACTGCAATTCCATCAGGGTTACAGAGGTGGCGGACTATGTGTGTATTAACAGAAGCTATTTGTACACATTGTTTAAGAATGCTATGGGGATGTCGCCCCAGCAGTTTCTTACAACTTTTCGTATTACAAAAGCGGCAGAACTTTTGCAGACAACGTCTCTTCCGGTAGAAAGTATAGCTCTTTCCTGCGGTTATTCAGATCCTCTTGTGTTTACTAAATCATTTAAGCAGATGAAAAAGATGTCTCCATCTTCTTACCGCAAAGAAATGCAAAAAGGAGAAACACGAAAAAATAAGGAATATTTAAAGCAGATAGAAGATTTTATCAATCAGGTCAACAGACTTAACAGTTAACATTTTGACAGATTTTCTAAACATAGAAATCTGGTTTTTTCATGCCCCACTACCTTATAATGTGGACAGATGAAGGAAGGAACGGATTGCTGCTTTAGCAGCAGAATTGGAGGTAAGAGATGAAGGATACGATATTAAAAAAGTTTGGAGAGGTGTTTGGAGACGCGGAGGGAGCGAAAGCATTTTTTGCACCGGGGCGAGTAAACTTAATTGGTGAGCATACAGATTATAATGGCGGTCATGTATTTCCCTGTGCACTTACCATTGGAACTTATGGAGCAGCAAGAGTGAGAAAAGACCGAAAGCTTCGCTTTTTTTCCATGAATTTTGATCATTTAGGAGTGATTGAGTCTTCCCTTGATGATCTGAAGGCAGAAAAGGAAGCAGGCTGGACTAATTATCCCAAGGGGGTTATGTGGGCTTTTGAGAAAAAAGGTTTTTCGATTCCCTCTGGCATGGACATTCTATTAAACGGGAATATTCCCAATGGATCAGGATTGTCATCTTCTGCATCAGTGGAAGTGCTTATCGGATATATTTTAAAAGAATTCTTTGGATTTGAAGTGTCCAATCAGGATATTGCCCTCATTGGCCAGTATGCTGAAAATAATTTTAACGGTGTAAACTGTGGCATAATGGATCAGTTTGCAATTGCTATGGGAAAGAAAGATCATGCCATTTTTTTGGATACGGCAGATTTGTCATATACTTATGCACCTATAAAGCTGGAAGGAGCAAAGCTGGTAATTGCATGCAGCAATAAAAAGCGTGGACTTGGGGACTCCAAGTACAATGAGAGAAGAAGCGAATGTGAGACTGCGCTGGCCGAACTGCAAAAAGAAATAGACATTAAGGGTTTGGGCGATTTGACAGAAGATAAATTTGAACAGTATAAAGGTGCCATTAAAGATCCTGTCAGAGTAAAAAGGGCAAGGCATGCGGTTTATGAAAACCAACGTACCATAAAGGCAGTGAATGCTTTAAAGGCTGATGATATTGCGCTGTTCGGCCGCCTTATGAATGAATCTCATGTATCCTTAAGGGATGATTATGAAGTGACAGGCATTGAGCTTGATACGCTGGTAGAAGAGGCATGGAAAGTAGAAGGCGTGATTGGTTCCCGTATGACAGGAGCAGGTTTTGGAGGCTGTACAGTGAGCTTGGTAAAGGATGAGGCAATTGATGCCTTCACGGAGCAGGTAGGGAAGGCATACCTTGCAAAGATCGGTTATAAAGCAGATTTTTATGTAGTTGAAATTGGAGATGGACCTTGCACATTATAAAGGGGGATTTAAAATGATGATACAGGAAGCAATCAGAAAGTTAATCGTATATGGATTAAAAACCGGACTGGTTTCGGAAGAGGATAAAATTTATACCACAAATAGACTGCTTGAGCTGTTTGAACTGGATGAACTTGAAGACGTGGATGAGCAAAAGGAGCAGGAGATTGAAGAAACAGATGTAGAGGAGTTGGAGGACATTTTATCCTGCATGTTGGATTATGCTTATGAGAAAGGAATCTTGAAGGAAAACGGAATAGTTTACAGAGACTTGTTTGACACAAAGATCATGAGCACTTTGATGCCTCGTCCCAGCGAGGTGATAAGAACTTTTCAGGAGTATTACGGGCAGGATGCACAGAAAGCAACAGATTACTATTATAAGCTTTCCTGCGACTCTGATTATATCAGGCGGTATCGGATTAAAAAAGATATGAAATGGGTAACTTCCACAGAATATGGCGATTTGGATATTACAATCAATCTTTCCAAGCCAGAAAAAGATCCCAAGGCGATTGCTGCAGCCAGAAACGCAAAGCAGGCAGGGTATCCTAAGTGCCTGTTGTGCCGTGAAAATGAAGGTTATGCAGGGAGAATTAATCATCCTGCAAGGCAAAATCATAGAATCATTCCAGTAACGATACAAAATGATGCATGGGGATTCCAATATTCTCCTTATGTATATTATAATGAGCATTGCATCGTGTTTAATGGACAACACATTCCCATGAAGATTGACAGAGGGACCTTCTGTAAGCTGTTTGATTTTGTAAAGCTGTTTCCCCACTATTTTGTAGGTTCCAATGCGGATTTGCCCATTGTTGGCGGTTCCATTTTAAGTCATGACCATTTCCAAGGCGGCCATTATGAATTTGCAATGGCAAAAGCACCTGTAGAGAGAACTTTCAAGGTGTCAGGATTTGAGGATGTGGAAGCTGGAATTGTAAAATGGCCTATGTCAGTGATTCGTTTAAAAGCGGCAGATTCAGACAGAATTATTGAGCTGGCAGATAAGATTCTTAATAAATGGAGAGGCTATACAGACGAAGATGCATTTATTTATGCCCAGACAGAAGGCGAACCGCATAATACTATAACTCCTATTGCACGTAAGAGAGGGGAATGTTTTGAGCTTGATCTGGTGCTTCGAAATAATATAACCACCAAGGAGCATCCTTTAGGTGTTTATCATCCACATGCAGGACTTCATCATATTAAAAAGGAAAATATTGGTTTGATTGAGGTTATGGGATTGGCAGTACTTCCCGCCCGGCTAAAGGAAGAGATGGAGCTATTAAAAAAGGCTATTTTAGAGGGCAGGGATCTGCATAAAGATGAAGTTCTTGAAAAACATGCTGACTGGGTGGATAAATTTAAGTCCGGGTATGACAAAATAGATGCATCTAATATTGACCAGATTATACAAAAAGAAATCGGAATCGTATTTATGCAGGTGCTTTCAGACGCAGGCGTTTATAAGCGTGACGAGGAAGGAAGAAAGGCGTTTGACCGTTTCATTGAAAGTTTAAATGCATAAAGCAGTAAAGAACAGGAGATGCGGAAGGAAAAGTAATGCAATTTTTACTAACTGCGGTAAATGCAAAATATATTCATTCAAATCCTGCCATTTATAGTTTAAAGGCATTTGCCGGTAGTCATTTGCAGTCTTTTATTGCGCTGGCTGAATATACAATTAATCAAAAGGCAGAAGAAATTTTGGGAAATCTTTACAAAAGGCATCCTGATGTGATTGGATTTTCCTGTTATATCTGGAATATTGATAGGATACAGGAGCTGCTATGGGAGATTCCGAAGGTACTTCCAAATACAGATATCTGGCTGGGCGGGCCAGAGGTTTCTTTTGATGCGGAGATCCTAATAAGAAAATTTCCCATGATCAAAGGGATTATGGTGGGAGAAGGGGAAGAAACCTTTAAAGAGCTGCTTACTTATTATGTTGAGCAAAAGGATGGAAAGGCTGAAAGCGGTGGGCAAAGGGATGATGATCTTTCTAAACTTAAGAAAATACCGGGACTTGTTTTAAGACAGGGAAGTACTGGAGAAAGACCGCTTACAGATATCAATAAACTTCCTTTTTTGTACGAGAGCCTACAGGATTTTGCCCATAAGATTATTTATTATGAGACCAGCAGAGGATGTCCCTTTCGATGTAGTTATTGTCTTTCTTCCATAGATAAAAAAGTGCGTTTGAGGGATCTTGATACAGTAAAAAGGGAGCTTGCTTTTTTCCTGGAGCAAAAGGTTCCGCAGGTAAAGTTCATTGACAGAACCTTTAATTGTAATCATAACCATGCAATAGAAATATGGAGATATATCCAAAAACATGACAATGGCGTCACAAACTTTCATTTTGAAATTGCTGCAGATTTGATAGATGAAGAGGAACTTTTGCTGCTTGAGGAAATGCGGCCGGGGCTGATACAGATGGAGATTGGTGTACAGACTACCAACCCAAAAACGCTTAAAGAAATTAACCGCAGTACAGATTTATGTCGTGTGGCGGAGGTAGTAAAGCGTATTCGGGAGCATAGAAACATACATCTTCATTTGGATCTAATTGCAGGGCTTCCCCTTGAAGGCTATGAAAGCTTTCAGAATTCTTTTAATGATGTATATGGTATGAAACCGGAGCAGCTACAGCTTGGATTTTTAAAGGTGCTTAAGGGAACGCAGATATGGGAAAAGGCTCAGGAGTACGGGATTGTCTATCAGAAAAAACCACCCTATGAGGTGCTTTATACCAGATGGATTTCCTATGAGGAGATACTTAGGCTGAAGCAGATCGAAGAAATGGTGGAGTTGTATTATAACTCCAATCAGTTTACCCATACGCTTCCGGTTTTAGAAAAAATGTTTGAAAGCCCTTTTATATTGTTTGAAAGTTTAGCGGCCTTTTATGAGGAAAAGGGATATTTTCTGAATTCTCCGGCGAGAAACTACAGGTATCAGGTGCTTCTTGCATTTGCAATAAGCGTAGCGCCGGAAAAGGAAGAATTATATAGGGAATTGCTTACCTTTGACTATTATCTAAGGGAAAACGCAAAAACCCGTCCTGATTTTTGCAGGGATTTAATTCCATATAGGGATAGTA
Organism: Lachnospiraceae bacterium UBA7199; assembly: GCA_002490775.1. Classification (GTDB taxonomy): domain Bacteria; phylum Bacillota; class Clostridia; order Lachnospirales; family Lachnospiraceae; genus Suilimivivens. The sequence goes on from DKUR01000022.1 coordinate 6,067, forward strand.
TATGGGCTTTTTACCAGAAAGAAGAAGAAAAACCGGAAGTTCTGTCGGAGTATAAAGCGTATCATGCCAGACAGACAATGAAAATGACGCACATGGAAGTTTTCTTTTATCCTGTATGGGAAAAAGAACCAGAAAAAATGACAGTGCGTAGAAAAGAACCGGTATTGGTGATTTTTGATTATAAAAAAAAGGATGCTCTTACAAAGGAGGCACGGGTAAGAAGCGTTACAGAATAAAATTTGCCGGAAAGCCATATATTGTAACAAATGTAACTGTACAGGAAGACAATATATGGCTTCTGTTTTATCCAATATTTCTAATATCATTATTCCGGCTTTGATTTTTTATATTGTTGCCTATGGTGTTGCAAGTAAAACAAATGTTTATGAGGATTTTGTAAAAGGGGCAAAGGACGGGCTTAAAACGGTGGTGGGGATTATGCCTACACTGGTTGCACTGATGACAGCAGTGGGAGTGCTCAGAGCATCTGGCTTTTTGAATTTTCTGGAAAGGCTGGTAAGACCTGTCAGTGAAAGCGCAGGATTTCCTGCGGAAATTGTTCCACTTATATTTATTAAAATGTTTTCCTCATCAGCGGCTACAGGATTGGTATTGGATATCTTTAAAAATTATGGCACGGATTCTTTGGTAGGGCTGATCACTTCTATTATGATGAGCTGCACGGAAACGATTTTTTATACAATGAGTGTGTATTTTTTGGCGGCAAAAGTTACGAAAACAAGGTATACTCTTACAGGGGCGCTTTTGTCTACATTGGCAGGAGTGATTGCAAGTATTGTGATTGCGGGTTTTATGCTGTAAGGTATGCAGATAGGAGCAAATATGCAGGCAGATATTAAATGGCTGGATGATCCCGAAGTTTTTCGGGTTGGTGTGCTTGCGGCACACAGTGATCATCTATTTTATAAAAATGAGCAGGAGTTGGAGAAGAAAGAAAATTCTTTAATCAAATCCTTAAATGGAGTCTGGAAATTTCATTACAGTAAGTGTCCATCAGAAAGACCGGCAGATTTTTATAAGTCCGATTTTGACAGCAGCGGTTTTGATGAAATTAAGGTGCCCTGCCATATTGAAATGGCAGGCTATGATCAGATTCACTATGTAAATAATTTATATCCCTGGGAAGGAAAAATGTACCGGCGTCCGGCTCACACCCTTTCAGGGAGCCATAAGTGGGAAGGAATGTTCAGTGAAGCCGCCTACAATCCGGTGGGATCTTATATAAAAGAATTTGATCTGGAAAAGGAAATGTCAGGAAAAAGAGTTGTGATTTGTTTTGAGGGTGTGGAACAGGCGATGTATGTTTGGCTGAACGGAGCCTTTGTAGGCTATGGGGAGGACAGCTTTACGCCTTCAGAATTTGATTTAACGCCTTATGTAAAGGAAAAGGGAAATATCCTGGCAGTAGAAGTATACAAGCACAGTACAGCGGCATTTTTGGAAGATCAGGACTTTTTTCGTTTTTTTGGAATCTTCCGTAATGTTACCCTTTATGCAAAACCACAGATTCATGTGGAGGACTTTTGGGCAAAGCCTGTACTTTTGGAAAATGGAAACGGAAAGCTGTCTCTGGATCTAAGGCTGTCAATGAAAAAAGTCTGCCAGGCCAAAGTGGAAGTTTTGCTTCAGGATGAGGAAGAAAAAGTCTGCCTGAACAGAGAATTGGTGTTGGAAAAAAGAAAACAGGAGATCTGCCTTACGATGGAGGAGGCAGAAATTGGTCCTGTGAAAATCTGGGACAACCATTCTCCACATTTATACCACCTGCTGATTAAATTGTATGACGAAAAAGGAGAACTCATAGAAATTGTACCCTATCCAATTGGGTTCAGAAGGCTGGAGATAAAAAATAAGGTAATTTATCTGAATGGGAAGCGCCTTATCATTAATGGGGTAAACCGCCATGAATGGAGCGCTGAGTCAGGCAGATGCATCGGCATGAATGAAATGAGGCAGGATATGGAACATATTCTTGCAAACCATATAAATGCAGTACGGACATGCCATTATCCGAATCAAATTCCCTGGTATTACTTGTGTGATGAAAAGGGAATCTATTTAATGGCGGAAACCAATTTGGAATCGCATGGTTCCTGGCAGAATCCCGGGGGGCAGAATTCTTCCTGGAATGTGCCGGGAGATTTGCCAGAGTGGAAAGAAGTGGTTCTGGATCGGGCAAGGAATAATTTTGAAACCTTTAAGAACCATGTATCCATTTTATTTTGGTCTTTAGGAAACGAGTCTTACGCAGGAGAAAATATTGCGGCAATGAACACCTTTTTTAAGGAAAAGGATAAAGAAAGGCTGGTTCATTATGAAGGTGTGTTTCATAACCGGATATATGAGGATAGAATTTCAGATGTGGAAAGCCGCATGTATGCCACGCCGGAACAAGTGAAAGAATATTTGATACATAATCCCAAGAAGCCCTTTATCTTATGTGAGTACATGCATGACATGGGAAATTCTTTAGGGGGAATGGCTTCTTATATAGCCCTGCTGGACCAATATGAAATGTATCAGGGTGGATTTATCTGGGATTTTATAGATCAGGCTTTGTTCGTACAGGATGAAGTGACGGGAAAAAAGGTACTCCGTTATGGAGGGGATTTTGATGACCGGCCTTCTGAGCGATCTTTTTCGGGAAACGGCATTTTATTTGCAGACAGGACAGAAAAGCCGGCAATGCAGGAAGTGAGGTATTATTATGGACTGTACAAATAATGAAAAGCTGAAAATAATTTATGGAGATGCCACCTTAGGAATCGGAGGAAAGAAAGAAGGAAAAGAATTCCATTATATTTTTTCCTATGCTGCAAGTGGAATGGAATCTTTATATGCAGAAGGAAAAGAGTGGCTTTATTCGGTTCCTAAACCTACCTTTTGGCGGGCGGCTACAGATAATGACAGAGGAAATAAATTCTGCCAAAAAAGCGGCGTATGGATCGCAGCAGATTTGTTTATAAAATGTATAGATGTTTTGGTAAAAGTGGATGGAAAAGAAATTCCGCTGCCTGTTATGGGAGAAAATAACCAATACAGTGAGGAGGAAAGAGCAGAGCAGGTAGAATTAGTGTATACCTATGAAACGGTGATTAATCCTCCTGCCAGGGTGCAGGTTTCTTATCGGGTAAAAACAGGGGGAAGGATTTTCATAAGCGTTCACTATAAGGGCAGGGAGGGGCTTCCCCAGCTTCCTGTATTTGGTATGCGGTTTATTATGCCCACCTGTGCAGACAAGTTTATTTATGAAGGATTGTCAGGGGAGACTTATCCAGACAGAAAAGCCGGAGGAGTGGAAGGCATATATGAGGTAGAAGGGCTTCCGGTAACGCCTTATCTGCGCCCTCAGGACTGCGGCATGCACATGGATACAAAGTGGGTGGAAATCTACCGCAGCCGCCAGCTTAGTAACTGTCAAAAAGAAGAAAAACAGACCTGTATCAGGTTTGAAATGGAAAAATTAGGCTTTTCCTGCCTGCCTTATACTGCATGTGAGCTGGAAAATGCTGATCATCAGGAAGAACTGCCGCCAAAGCGCAGAACGGTCATGTGTGTTTATGGAGCAGTAAGAGGTGTTGGAGGGATTGATAGCTGGGGGGCGGATGTAGAGCCGGCTTATTATGTGGATGCAGAAAAGGATATGGATTTTTCTTTCTGTATCGTGCCTTTTGCAAAGGCCTGATAAACTTGAATCGGAGGAAAAATGAGCAGAGTACTTTCAGCAGAAATGATGGCCGCAGCGGCAGTTGTGTTGTTCCTTGCAGTGGTGGTAATATGGGTATTCATAAGAAAGCGTGCCGGAAAAGCAGATGCCTTTGAGGACATGGAAGGGCATGACTTTGAATTTTTTTGTGCGGATCTTTTGAGAAACAGAGGATTTGTGGATGTAGAAGTAACTAAGGGCAGTGGGGATTACGGAATTGATATTCTGGCGGAAAAAGATGGAGTAACTTATGCAATCCAATGTAAACGTTATGGAACGCCGGTAGGAGTGAAAGCTATCCAGGAGACTTACGCTGGCAGAGACTATTATGACAGGATGGTGGGAGCAGTGATGACAAACCAGTATTTTACCTCCCCAGCGGTGGAAGCCGCGGGGAAGCTTAAAATCCTGCTTTGGGATGGTGGTTATCTGGAAGAAATGATGGCGGAGGGGAAGCAGAAATAAGTTTTTCCTGAAGGCTTTGAAAATCAGAAGGGCCTGCTTCCAGAATAAATTGATGGAAACGCTGTAGGCTGAAGGAATCGCCCCATAAGGCGGCAGCGGATTTGCGCAGGGATAAAAATTCTAAAAACCCAAGGTAATACTTTAAATAATTTACAGGTTCCTCCACAATATATCGGTAGATTGATGCGGAAGTGGCAGGATCATTAATGCCTAGTTTTTTTAAAATAGCATGTGTCTGTGTAAATGTAGCACCTTCGTAATGTATGGCAATGTCCAGCAGGGAATAAAGACATAGCTGGATATTCCGGTTAAGGCGGCAGGCTTCGTACCAGACGGCAGCGGCAGGATCGATGTCCTTTACGATTTCCTGAGCGTAGGAGTAGGACATATTTTCTACATAAAGGGCCCATCCTTCCACATATCCCCCATAATGCAGAAGATAGCGGATATAGGGGGCCTCCTGCTGATTCATGAAAAGCTGACTGTAAACGGTCTGATAAAGATGGCCGGGATAGCCTTCATGGGCCAGAGTTGTGTACAGCGTTAATACATCAGGAGCGTTTTTGTGATTAATATAAATAATATTGTTTGTCATATCATCAATAGGCGGCGTCAGATAATAAGCAGGGCTGCAGTAATCTTCCATAGAAGGAGAAACGCTTTTTATGGTATAGGAAGGAACAAAATCTTTCTGCGTCTTGGGAAAAGCAGGGAAATCAACAGACATGCGGTTTTTCAAATCCTCCAGCATTTCATCAGGCTTTGCATATGGGAAGGAGGAATAAATATCGGAGGAAAGGGTTGACACTTCAGGATGTTCTTTAAGTAAGGCGGCCAGAGCAGAGTAGTTTTCCTGAAAATCCTGATACAGCATTTTTTTTATTTCTGGAATGCTCCGGGATGAGCCTGTAGTGGATGCCAGAAGATATTCATAATAAGAACATCCCTCTGGAAAGTAATACAGGCCATTGTCATTACATCCAGATCCTTTTAAAACAGTGAAGGCATCTGCCAGCTTTTCATAGGCAGGCGCTACCACGGTAGTCAGCAGGCGGTCATTTTCGGACAGCCAGCTGTTTTTTTGTTCTAAAGTAATTATGCCTTCTTTTTCTAAGGCATCCAATCGTTCCTGAAAGGTAGTATGAAGAAAATGGCTGCCGGAAGCAAGCGCGTCTTTATCCATAATTGCATCACACTGCTTTATGATTTCCTGCGCTGCATAGTCGGACATAAATAGGCCTTTTTTTGCTTTTTCCTGTTCATAGGCAATTAAGCCTTCAAAATAAGTATCTACCTGATCTAAAATATGCAGGTAATCTTCCACATCCTGTTCATTCCTAAAGGTGTAGTCGGCCAATAAGATGGGAAGTCCTGACTGCATACCGGAGGAGGGGGAAAGCGGTTCGCTGTAATAGCTGTATGAGATGCCTGAAAGTCTTAAGTTTAGATAACGCTCAAGAAGTTTATAGGCATAAGAATCATTATCATTTAATTTATCGGCTGAAATTTCTGAAAGTTTGTCTAAAGCTTCCTGAATATCTGTTCCATTACTGTTTTCTTCTGATTGCCAGGAAGAGAAAACGATCTCATCCGGAAAACCATAGTTTTCCGGGTAAGCCAGAGTGTAGTGAAGACTTAAGGCATTATCGGAAAGGTCAGATAAAAACAGCTCTTTTGAGAGCTTTTCAAATTTGCGGCTGTCCTTTGTCCATACCAATGCCGACAGAATAAGTCCTGCCGACAGCAAAGCAAGTATAGAGCCGAAAAGCCAGCGTTTTTGAGTTATTCTTTTTATTGGCAGCAAGGTATTGACCTCTTGGAAGTATTCCCTTGATTATATGTTTTATAAAAATAAAAAATGCTGTCAGGGGAATTTTTTCCATAAAAACAGGAAAGAAAAACAAAGAATAGCGTATAGACGCTGACTTTAAAATGTGGTAGTATATTAACGGTTCTGTTCAAAAATGCAGAATATATCACATACATATGAGATAATTGCTACAGAAATGGAGGCTATTATGAATAATCTGGAGCTTAAGAAGATTGCCAATGAAGTACGTAAGGGGATCATTGCGTCAGTTCACAGCGCAAAGGCAGGGCACCCGGGAGGCTCTTTGTCCGCAGCAGATATTTTTACTTATTTATATTTTGAAGAAATGAACGTAGATCCTAAAAATCCTAATATGGAAAACAGGGATCGTTTTGTTTTATCTAAAGGCCATACAGCACCTGGGTTATATGCCGCATTAGCTCATAAAGGATATTTTCCGGTGGAAGATCTGGTTCAACTTCGCAAGCTGGGTTCTTATCTTCAGGGACATCCCTGTATGCAGCATACACCGGGAGTAGACATGTCCAGCGGTTCTTTGGGACAGGGGGTTTCTGCAGCAGTTGGAATGGCGCTGGCAGGAAAAATGGACCATAAGGATTATCGTGTATATACGTTGTTAGGTGATGGCGAAATTCAGGAGGGACAGGTATGGGAAGCTGCAATGTTTGCAGGCCACCATAAGCTGGATAACCTTTTAGTGATTGTAGATAACAATGGGCTGCAGATAGACGGATCTGTTGAAGAAGTCTGCTCCCCTTACCCAATTGATGAAAAATTTAAAGCTTTTCATTTTCACACAATTAATATGGATGCTCATGATTTTGATGCAATTCGTGCTGCTTTCGCGGAAGCGAGACAGACAAAGGGAATGCCTACAGCAATCATTGCCCACAGCATTAAAGGAAAAGGGGTATCTTATATGGAAGGAAATGGCGACTGGCATGGGAAAGCGCCTGGAGATGATCTGTATGAGGTTGCAATGGCAGATCTTATGAAGATTGGCGAGGCACTTGATAAGGAGGAAGCATAATGGCAGAGAAAAATGATGCAGTTGTAAAAAAGATTGCAACCAGAGAAGGCTATGGGGAAGCGCTGCTTGAGTTGGGTGCAGACAATCCTAATATTGTAGTTTTAGATGCAGATCTGGCGGTAGCTACGAAAACTGGTGTATTTAAAAAAGCTTATCCTGACAGATTTTTTGACTGCGGGATTGCTGAAGCCAATATGATCGGTATTGCTGCAGGACTTGCAACAACAGGAAAGATTCCTTTTGTCAGCAGTTTTGCAATGTTTGCAGCAGGAAGGGCTTATGAACAGGTTAGAAATTCCGTAGGGTATCCGCACTTAAATGTAAAGATTGGGGCAAGCCATGCGGGAATTACCGTGGGAGAAGATGGCGCTTCCCATCAGTGTAACGAGGATATTGCACTGATGAGAACCATTCCAGGCATGGTGGTTATGTGTCCGGCAGATGTGATTGAAGCAAAGGAAGCAACGAAGGCAGCAGCAGCATATGACGGACCTGTTTATTTAAGATTTGGAAGAGCTGTGTGCCCTGTGATCAATGATAAGCCAGATTATAAATTTGAAATTGGAAAGGGAGAGCTGCTCCGGGAAGGATGCGATCTTACCATTGTCGCCACAGGCATTTGCGTAGGAGGGGCTTTGGAAGCAGCGGATAAGCTGGCGGAGGAGGGAATCAGTGCAGAGGTGATCAATATCTGTACGATAAAACCTTTGGATGAGGAGTTGATTATTGGTTCAGCGAAAAAAACCGGAAAAGTGATTACTGCCGAGGAACATTCTGTAATTGGCGGATTAGGCAGTGCTGTCTGCGATGCACTTTGCAAATCTTATCCGGTACCGGTTATGAAAATTGGCATTCAGGATGTGTTTGGTGAATCAGGATCTGCACAGGCATTGGTAGAAAAGTATAAGCTGGACGGGAAAGGAATTTACCAGCAGATTAAAGATTATCTGAAATAAATGGCATTTGGTACATGCGAAAGGAAAGGCACAGGGATTAATATGTACGTTTTAGCACCATCGCTTTTAGGAGCAGATTTCAAAATATTGGGCAGTCAAATCAAAGAAACGGAGCAGGCCGGGGCAGAATATCTTCATATTGATGTGATGGATGGTATTTTTGTTCCAAGCATTTCTTTTGGAATGCCGCTGATTCAATCAATCAGGCCGGCCAGCCGGCAATTCTTTGATGTGCATTTAATGATTGTAAATCCAGAGCGGTATATTAGGGAATTCGTTAAATGCGGTGCAGATGGAATCACTTTTCATTTAGAAGCAAGCGAAAGTCCTAAGGAAGTCATTGATAAAATTCATGAAGAAGGCGTACAGGCAGGAATTTCTATTAAGCCGGGAACATCAGTGGAAGAGGTTTATCCCTATTTGCCCTTTGTTCAAATGATTCTGGTGATGAGCGTAGAGCCAGGGTTTGGAGGACAGGCATTTATACCGGAATCCTTAGAAAGAATTAAGCAATTACGTGAATATATTGAAGCAAATGACTTATCTGTAAAAATTGAAGTAGATGGCGGCATTGATAAAGAAAATGTAAGGAAAGTAATAGAAGCCGGAGCAGATATTTTTGTGGCTGGTTCTGCAGTATTTAGGGAACCTGGTATTACAGAAAATGTTTCCAGTTTCATGCAGGCGTTTAAAGAATACACTTTTTGAGCAATGTGGAAAAGAAGAAGAGAAAATGGAAAAGTTAGGAAGAAATGATCATTGCTGGTGTGGCAGCGGGAAAAAATATAAGACATGCCATATGGCTTTGGATGAGAAAATCCACCATTACGAGCTTGAGGGGCATATTGTACCGGGAAGACATCTTTTAAAAACAAGACAGCAGATCGAAGGAATTAAAGAAAGCAGTAAGTTGAATATAGCAATTCTTGATGCTGTGGGAAAAATGATAGCCTCAGGGGTTTCCACCCAGCAGATCGATGATCTGGTACAGGAAATGACAACACAGATGGGCGGAATAGCTGCGCCGTTAAATTATGAGGGCTTTCCCAAAAGTGTCTGTACCTCTATTAATGAGGTGGTCTGCCACGGTATTCCTTCAAATGACAGAATCCTTAAAGAAGGAGATATTGTAAATGTAGACGTATCTACAATATACAAGGGCTACTTTTCAGATTCTTCCAGAATGTACTGTATTGGAGAGGTGGATGCAGAAAAGAAAAAACTTGTGCAGGTAACAAAAGAATGCGTGGAAAAAGGGCTTGAAATGGTGAAACCCTGGAATTTCCTTGGAGATATGGCACAGGTGATCAACGATCATGCAAAGGCAAATGGATACAGCGTGGTGGTTGAGATTGGCGGACATGGCGTTGGACTTGAGTTTCATGAGGAGCCTTTTGTAAGCTATGTGACAAAAGCGGGGACGGAAATGCTCATGGTGCCGGGAATGGTATTTACCATAGAACCTATGGTAAACATGGGAACCAGTGAAATATATATTGATGATAAGGATGGATGGACAGTTTACACTGCTGATGGAAAGCCTTCTGCACAATGGGAAATTACGGTAGCAGTTACAGATACAGGTTATGAAGTTTTGACTTGGTAGGGCTTGAAAATTTTTATAAAAGAAATATAATGAATATTAAGAGAAAATATTTGGGAGGAAAAGAAATGAAGAAGTTTACTTTAGCATTGGTTGGGATTGCTTTAGCTTTCAGTCTTGTAGGGTGTGGCAGTTTGAAAAGTACTGTGAATGAAAATAAAGAAAGTCAGGAACAAGAAGACGATAGAGAAGAACGTGAAACTCGTGAAACAAGAGAAGATCGTGAAACCCGTGCGGCAAGAGAAACGCGGGAAGAAGAGGAAGAACCCATAGAAGAATCTGTAGAAGAGCCCGTCCAGACAGAAGGAATAACTGCTCAGGGTGGTTATGGTGAAGGACGCATGGGCGATACCATGAAGACCTATTTCTTTGATTATACGGTTAACAGTGCATATTTGTGTGATGAGTTTAATGGGTATGTACCTGCAGAAGGGAACCGCCTGCTTGTAGCAGAGATTACTGTAAAAAATACATTTAATGAATCAATTGTAATGTATGATACAGACTTTCAGGTGCAGTGGAACAGTACCGGAGAAGATGATTATGATTTTCCCATCACTTTTTATGCTGATCCTGTAAGTGAGGAGCAGCTTCCCGCAGAGTATGAACTGGGCATCAATAAGGACAGAACGGGCCTTTTAGTGTTTGAAATACCGGAAGATAGAAAAGATTTTTCTATTTCTTATCTGGAACTGTTTGATGATGACAGCGAAGGCAATGTATTTTTCGTATTCTTTACCGCTGAAGAAGGTTCTGGGGAATAAACGTGGGATATTCCAAAAAACTGAATAATCTGTTATACTAATGTAAAAGTTTATAAATAAACTAAACGGTTACATTTGGAAACTCAGCCATACAAAAAATCAAATATTTTGTTTTTTGTATGGCTTTTTTACATAAGGATGCAGTAACCGTGACATCCGCTGTTTAGAAAGGAATATTGTTATGTATGATGTGATCATTATTGGTGCAGGGGTGAGTGGATGTGCCATAGCAAGAGAATTATCCCGTTTTGACTTGAAGGTCTTAGTATTAGAGAAAGCATTTGATGTGTGTGAGGGAACTTCTAAGGCAAACAGTGGAATTGTTCATGCCGGTTATGATGCCAAACCGGGAACCTTAAAAGCCCGCCTTAATCTTGCAGGAAGCCTTAAAATGGAGAAGCTTTCTAAAGAACTGGATTTTCCTTACAAAAGAAATGGTTCTATGGTACTTTGTTTTGAAGAGAAGGACAAAGAGAAGCTAAGGGAACTGAAGGCGCGGGGAGAGGAAAACGGCGTGGAGGATTTATGTATTTTAGACAAAGAAGAACTCTGCAAGCTAGAACCTGCAGCAGGAGAAAATGCAGTAGCTGCCCTTTACGCACCTACAGGAGCTATTGTCTGTCCTTTTGGACTTACCATCGCGCTGGCGGAAAACGCTGCGGACAATGGAGTAGTATTCAGGTTTAAGTCACAGGTAAAAGAAATCAAAAAGCAGAAAGAAGGATATTTGATACAAGCAAAGGATCAGAGCTACGAGGCGAAGGTAGTGATTAATGCAGCCGGTGTATATGCAGATAAAATTCATAATATGATAAGTGAAAGGAAAATGGAGATCACGCCCAGAAAAGGAGAATATCTTCTCTATGATAAAAATATTGGAAATTTAGTAAGCCATACTCTGTTTCAATTGCCTACAGCACTTGGAAAGGGAATTCTGGTCACGCCTACCGTACATGGGAACCTTTTGACAGGACCTACAGCTTTAGATGGCAAAGACAGGGAAGGAACAGATACTACAGGTGAAGGAATCAGACAGGTACTGGAAAAAGCATCGCTTAGTGTAAGCAATATACCGGAGCGCAGTGTTATTACCTCATTTGCAGGACTGCGTGCCCATATTACAAAGCTGCCTGATGAACCTGAAACATGGGTTGGGATAAAAAGAAGTGAAATAGAGGATGATTTTGTGATTGGACAGGTCAGCGATGCGCCGGGATTTATTGATGTGGCAGGAATAGAGTCGCCAGGGCTTTCCTGCGCACCTGCCGTCGGAGAATATGTTTCAGAAATTGTACAAAATCTGCTTAAGCCTTCTATCAAAAAGAATTTTATAAATAATCGAAAGGGAATTCCCAGCATGTCTCTTTCTTCTGATGAGGAGCGCCATAAACTGATCCAGGAAGATCCGGCATATGGAAATGTGGTCTGCCGCTGTGAAATGGTGACGGAAGGCGAAATTTTAAATGCGGTTCACAGGACGTTAGGAGCAACTACAACGGATGGCATTAAGCGGCGTACCCGGGCAGGCATGGGCAGGTGTCAGTCAGGATTCTGTAACCCTAAGGTAGTTGAAATACTTGCAAGAGAGCTTGGAAAAGAAGAAAGTGAAATTAGAAAGTCAGGAGAAGATTCCTGGTATCTTCTGCCTTTGGAAACAGATCAGCAGGAATGAGAAAGGGCACGGTTAATGATATGAAAACAGTGGATTTAGTCATTATAGGCGGTGGGCCGGCAGGAATGGCGGCGGCGCTTTCTGCTTATGAAAAGGGAGTTACTCAAATTTTGATCCTTGAAAGGGATAAAGAACTTGGCGGTATATTAAATCAATGTATTCATAATGGATTCGGCCTGCACACTTTTAAGGAAGAACTGACGGGACCGGAATATGCGGATCGTTATATAAGTATGGTGCAGGAAAAAGGAATTGAAAGTCTTTTAAACACAATGGTAGTAGATATACAAGGAGGCTCCCCCTGCCAGATTACAGCCATGAATAAAGAGAAGGGAATGTTTCAGGTTGAAGCTAAGGCAGTTGTTCTTGCTATGGGCTGCAGGGAGCGTGCCAGAGGAGCCATGAATATTCCGGGATTCCGGCCAGCAGGCATTTATTCGGCCGGAACCGCCCAAAGATATGTAAATATAGAGGGAAGAATGCCGGGAAAGGAAATCGTAGTGTTAGGTTCCGGCGATATTGGACTTATCATGGCGAGGCGTATGACGCTTCAGGGTGCCAAGGTAAAGCTGGTGGCAGAGATCATGCCCTATTCGGGAGGTCTTAGGAGAAACATCGTGCAGTGTCTGGACGATTATAACATTCCCTTGAAGCTAAGCCATACTGTCACAGAAATTCATGGGAAAGACAGGGTGGAGGGTGTTACGGTAGCCAAAGTAGATGAAAACTTACGTGCGATTCCTGGCACAGAGGAATTTGTATCATGTGACACTTTACTTTTGTCCTGTGGTTTGATTCCGGAAAATGAACTTACTCAGGGTGCCGGTGCCAAAATGGATCCTGTAACCTGCGGACCAGTGGTAAACGAAAGACTGGAAACTACGGTGACGGGTGTGTTTGCCTGCGGAAATGTTCTGCATGTACATGATTTAGTGGACAATGTTTCCAAAGAATCGGAAAGCGCAGGAGCCTTTGCCGCTGATTATGTATTAAATGGCGGCAGTGACTGGAAAGAAGCAGTGCGTCCAAAGATTCCTGCAAAGACAAAATGTACATTGCCAGAGGGAAGGGATGCTTCCAGTCAGCTTATTTGCATTGGATGTCCGGTAGGATGCCTTATTACCGCAAAAAAAAGGGAAGATGGGGGCTACGACATTACGGGAAACACCTGTCAGAAAGGAGAAGCTTACGTGCGGAATGAATTAACAGCGCCGGTAAGGACGATTACTTCTATGATCAGGGTGCTTGGTGGAAGCATGAAAGTGGTTCCTGTAAAAACAGCACAGGAGATTCCGAAAGGAAAAATAAATGCATGTATGAGTCAAATTAAGGAAGCATGTGTAAATGCACCAGTTAAGGTAGGGGACGTTTTGATTGAAAATGTGGCAGACACGGGAATTTCCGTGATCGCAACAGGAAATGTAACAGATAAGACAGGGGGATGAACATGAGCAAATATGTAATGGCTTTGGATCAGGGGACGACCAGTTCAAGATGTATTCTTTTTAACAAACAGGGTGAAATTTTAAGTATGGCGCAGAAGGAGTTTGGCCAAATTTACCCTAAGCCGGGGTGGGTAGAACATAATCCAAAGGAAATCTGGTCTTCACAGCTTGCGGTAACTACGGAGGCTATGGCTATGGCGGGAGCTTCTCCAGAGGATATTGCGGCAATTGGAATTACCAATCAGAGAGAAACCACAATTGTATGGGATAAAACAACAGGAGAGCCTGTTTATAATGCCATCGTCTGGCAGTGCAGGCGGACAGCAGATAAGATTGATGCACTTTCTGCTGCCGGTTATGGGGATATGATCCGAAAAAAAACAGGACTTGTGCCGGATGCATATTTCAGCGCAACTAAAATTGCATGGATTTTAGAAAATGTGCCGGATGCAAGAGAAAAAGCACAGAAGGGTGAACTCCTTTTTGGAACCGTAGATAGTTGGCTGATTTATAATCTGACCAAAGGAGGGGTTCATGTAACAGATTATACCAATGCGTCCAGGACTATGCTTTTTGATATTAATAGACTGTGCTGGGATGAGGAGCTTTTAAAGCTGTTTCATATTCCAGAAAGTATGCTTCCACAGGTAAAACCATCCAGCTGCATTTATGGATATACAGAAAATACGGTTCTAGGCGGAAGGATTCCCATTGCAGGAATTGCAGGGGATCAGCAGGCAGCATTGTTTGGACAATGTTGTTTTTCCAGAGGGCAGGTGAAAAACACCTATGGAACAGGATGCTTTCTTTTAATGAATACTGGAAAAGAGGCGATTACTTCAAGGAACGGATTGATTACAACAATTGCTGCCAGTTGTGATGATCAGGTGGAGTATGCACTGGAAGGCAGCGTGTTTGTAGGCGGAGCGGCAGTGCAGTGGCTCCGGGATGGCATGAGAATGATTAAAAGTGCGGCGCAGACCGAAGAATATACCGACAAGGTACAGGATACAACAGGCGTTTATGTGGTTCCGGCTTTTGCGGGAATGGGAGCCCCTTATTGGGATCCTTATGCAAGAGGAACGATTGTGGGGATTACCAGAGGGTGTGAAAAGGAACATTTTATTAGAGCAACACTTGAGTCTATTGCCTATCAGACCTATGATGTATTAAAAGCAATGGAAGAAGATGCGGAGGTTTCCATAGCAGGACTTAAGGTAGATGGCGGCGCCAGTGCAAATAATTTCCTGATGCAGTTTCAGGCAGATATTTTAGGCGCCAGAGTTTACCGGCCGGAATGCATTGAAACAACTGCGCTGGGGGCGGCATATCTGGCAGGACTTGCAGTGGGATATTGGAAGAGCAGGGAGGAAATTCGTGAAAATTGGCAGCTTGAAAAAGAATTTGTGCATGAAATGCCGGAAGAGAGCCGGAAATCTTTGCTGAAAGGATGGAAGAAGGCTGTTCGATGTGCGCTTGCCTGGGCGCAGGATGAAAATGAAAGGCAGTAAAAACAAAGGACGGGAGATGGATATGGTAACAAAGGAAATTTTGCAGGGAGAAGCAATATTTGAAAGAGGACAAAAAATAGATGCCTTATATTTGATTATTAAAGGTACGGTCAGCGTCAGCCATCCGGGAGGCAGGCTGACGCTGCACAGCGGTGATGTGGCCGGAGTGGGTGAAATAGATTGTAATGAAGCATATATGGAATATAGAGCGGAGGAGAAGACTGCCACGATAGCATATCCTTTCCAGAAGGAACGACTTTCTCAAATTTTTGAAGGAAGCAGGGATTCTGTACGTTATTTTCAATCTTCCTCTTTAAGACAGTTTAGTGCAGTGATGGGGCAGTATAAGCTTCTTAAGGTGGAAAGTGCAAGCCTTTATGACTATGTATTAAGCAGTTATGAGGACTATGAAAGGCTGTGTGAAGCGTATCATATTTCGCCGGGGCTTCCCACAGGGTATGAAGAGCTTGCCAGCTTGGTTTTGGAAGAAGATGTGCCTTCGTGGATTGAAGGATATTATAATGCCTTGGAACTTATGATGGCTGCATGGGACAGTGATAAGACAAACAATGATTTTGTATGCGGCTTTTTGTTCAGGGCAAGCCGGGATATTCGTCATCTTGTTTCTCTTTGCAGCAGGATACAAGAGTATAAGGCGGATGTCTGTAAGATTTTAATGAATGAAAATGGACTGGATCTTTTAGAATTGCTGCTTTCACTTTATGGGAAAGCGGTGCATAAGGATGGGCTGGAGGAGGATAAGGTTTCTGCGCTCCGAAGAATGATAAATGACATGCTGATGCAGCTTGAAAGCCAGGGACTAGGAAGTACGGAAACATATTTAAAACGAAAAGGAATTGTTGAAAAAAGGATTTTTGAGATTGAAAGCCGATATGTTCAGGCTGATGCAGATACAGATACAGATGTAGAAGATCTGGCGGATGAATTAATAAATACGCAGCTAAAAGGTTCATTGGATAAAATTTTATTTTATGCGGAATGTGAAAGGGATCTGGAAACTTCTTTTAGAAAAAATATAGGGAAATATAAAGAAACCATTAATAAAAATGGAACGGAAGATGAAGTAAGGCAGTTACGACATCAAATTGCAAAAGAGTTTTATCAGGTTTATGCTGCTGCATTTATGAAAAGTGTTCATGATAAGGAAATCCCTAAAGTGGTTAAAATGTTTTTCCATTTTGGATATGTGGATGAAGAACTGGCAGGAATTCAAAATGCAGTTTATCTGTATCAAATTGCAGATCAGCTTCCTACGTCACCCAAAGAGGGTGTTTATTCCTTTTATGAGTGGCTGATGGCTGTTTATGAAGGACGTAAAGAACCTTGCCGGAATGAATTTGATTTGGATTATGCTGCATATTTACATGAAGAAAAACGTATGGGAAACATTACCAAGGAGCAGGAAAGGGAGCTTCTTAAGGATGCAGCCAGCAAAGTAAAGTATGAGCTTGATAATGTATTTCCTTCCGTTAATAAAATGACTTTTGGAAGGATCAGCACTTTTTGTCCAGTATTTTCAGAGCACAATGTGATGAAAGATCTAAGTACCACACTGGTATCAAAGGATCAGGTGAAAAGGATTCTTAATAACATCAGGGAAAGAGACTATAAGGCTTATTATAGGGAAACTCTTTTTACAAATCCTGAGCAGGGCGTGGTAAAGGAATTTATCAATGTAGAAGTGCTTCCTGATGTGATTCTGATGCCTAATATAGGAACCAGAGGAGCTATGTGGCAGGAAATTGAGGGGAAGCGCAGGAACACGCCGGCAAGAATGATGAGTTCCATTTTCCAGATGGAAGATATGGCGCTTATTATGATAAGACTTACCGGAGAGTTTCGCTGGGAAATGTGTAAGCGGATACAGGGGGGCAGGTGGAATGATGTTTCAGAACGTTCCCTTACCAGCGAATACTTTGATTACATACAATTTTACCGGAAAAATCCAGATCTTTCTCCAGATGCAAAGGACAAGATCAGAATAGATATGGCACGTGCAAAAAACAGCTTCAAGGAAATGTTTATCATGGACTATCTTATGTGGATTTTATATGAGAGCAATGGTGCGCCAAGGCTAAATAAAGTAGCAAGAAATATTATGATTACCTACTGTACATTTCCACTGAATATCCGCGAAAAATTAAAGGCAAATCCTATGTACAGGGATCTTTTGGAAAGATACGATATCCATATGGAGCAGAAAAGACATCGTATGGACAACCTGTGCCAGAAACTGACTGCTTCAGGCAAGCGTATTCCGGAAGAAATTGAGAAAGAAAAGCAGTTTTTGTATTTGTAAAGAGATATAGGAGAAAAGCATATGATCAATGAACAGTATAAGAAAATGCTGGAGGGAAAATCTGTAATTAGAAAGCTGTCTGAAGCAGCAGCAGCAAGAGGAAAAGAGATTGGCTATGAAAATGTGTTTGATTATAGTCTTGGAAATCCTTCTGTTCCGGTTCCGGAAAATTTTACAAAAGCAATGATAGAGCTTTTAGAGACAAAAAATTCGATGGAATTACATGGCTATAGTCCCAGCCTTGGCATTGCATCTGTAAAAGAGAAAATTGCACAGTCGCTAAATAAAAGATTTGATATGAATTATACTGGAAATCATATTTTCCCCACAACTGGGGCAGCCGGAGCTTTAGCCCATGCTATACGCTGTGTTACAAAGCCTGGGGATGAGGTGATTACCTTTGCGCCTTACTTTCCAGAATATAATTTTTATGTTAATATGACAGGAGCAAAGTTAAAAATAGTGCCCCCAGACACAAAAGACTTTCAGATTAATTTTGAACGCTTTGAGGAAATGCTGGATGAAAAGACAGCAGCAGTGCTGATCAATACGCCTAATAATCCTTCAGGAGCAGTTTACAGTAGTGAAACCCTGCAGAAGCTGGCAGAACTTCTTTTATGCAAACAGGAAGAATATGGGCATGATATTTTCCTGATTTCAGACGAACCATACAGGGAAATCGTATTTGAAGGGGTAGATGCCCCTTATGTATCCGGGTTTTATGATAATACTTTATCCTGTTATTCTTATTCTAAGTCTCTGTCCTTGCCGGGAGAAAGAATCGGGTATGTGGCAGTTAATCCTAAATGCCGGGATGCGGAGCTGATCAGCGCCATATGCGGTCAGATCTCAAGGGGAATCGGGCATAACTGCCCGCCTTCTATCATTCAGCTTGCAGTTTCCCAAGTGCTGGATGAAACTTCAGATATGTCCGTTTATGAAACCAACAGGAATCTTTTGTATCAGGAGCTTATAAACTTGGGATTTTCCTGTGTAAAGCCGGGGGGGACTTTTTATATTTTTCCCAAGGCTTTGGAGGAGGACGCAGAAGCCTTTTGCCAAAAGGCGTTGAAATATGATTTGATCCTGGTTCCTTCTGACAGCTTTGGCGTAACCGGATATTTCAGAATGGCATACTGCATTGATACGGAAAAGGTTGAGCGGTCGCTTTACGCTTTGCGGAAGTTTGTAAAAGAAAGTTATGGAAAGAAGTGAGAAATATGTATCAGGCTGGGCTGGTATTAGAAGGCGGCGGACTGAAAGGCGTGTATACCGCTGGGGTTTTGGATTTTTTTCTGGATAAAGGAATTGAATTTTCTTCCTGCTATGGGGTTTCAGCGGGGGCATGCAGCCTTTGCAGTTTTTTATCAGGACAGAGGGGAAGAGCGTATCATGTGTCTGTAGACTATCTGGAGGATAAAAACTATTGCAGTCTTTACAGTCTTTTAAAGACGGGGGATTTATTCGGCGCAGATATGTGCTACCGCAAAATACCTGAGGAGCTGTACCCTTACGATTATGAAAGTTATGGGAAGTATCAGGGAACTTTTTATAGTGTAGTTACAAACATAGAATCAGGACAGCCTGAATATATACCTATTAAGGATATGAAAAAGGAAATCGACGCTGTAAGGGCTTCTGCTTCACTGCCCTTAGTGTCCCGGAATGTAAATTTTCGGGGAAAGCTTTATCTGGACGGAGGAATTTCTGATGCCATCCCTCTGCGTCAGTCCATAAAAGATGGAAATCACAAAAATGTGGTAATTATGACAAAAGAAATTGGCTATAGAAGGAAACCTTCTTCTATGACATCTCTGATCAGGCTGCGTTACAAAAAATATCCTAAAGTATATGAACTTATGAAAAACCGCCATATTGCTTACAATGAAACCCTTGATTTTATTAAGGAGCAGGTAAAAGAAGGAAGTACCTTTTTGATTCAGCCTAAGAAGGCAAGCGGAGTGGGACGGATTGAAAAGGACAGGACAAAATTAAAGGCTCTTTATGAGGAAGGGTATCAGGAAGCGAAAGAGTGTTATGAAGATTTAGTGAAATTTTTGGAGGATTAATTTGATGATTGAAATCTTAAAGTCGATATTATTTGGTATTGTGGAGGGAATTACAGAATGGCTTCCCATAAGCAGTACCGGCCATATGATCCTGTTGGATGAATTTGTAAAGATGGATGTAGAGCAGGATTTTTGGGGAATGTTTCTTGTGGTGATTCAGCTTGGCGCAATTCTGGCAGTGGTAGTATTGTTCTGGGATAAAATATGGCCTTTTGGAAAAAAGAACAATTCCTGCCCCGTTAAGAAAACCGGATTTCTTTCCTATTGTAAAAAAGATATCTGGATCATGTGGTTTAAGATTGTCATCGCCTGTATCCCTGCGGCAGTGGTTGGTCTTTTCTTTGATGAATTTTTTGAAAGTCTTTTCTATAATGGCGTGTGCGTGTCAATTGCCCTGATTGTTTTTGGTATTGGCTTTATTATGATTGAAAATTACAACAAGAATACTCGGCCAAAAATCAATTCCCTGTCTGAAATTACCTATCAGACAGCCTTGATTATTGGAGTTTTCCAGTTGATTGCAGCCATTTTCCCAGGAACTTCACGTTCGGGAGCAACTATTTTAGGAGCCCTTTTAATCGGAGTATCAAGGACGGTAGCGGCTGAATTTACTTTTTTCCTTGCAATTCCGGTGATGTTCGGGGCAAGCCTTTTAAAGCTTGTTAAGTTTGGGTTTGCATTTTCAGGAAATGAGCTTATGATTCTGCTTACAGGCATGGCATCGGCATTTATTGTATCTATCATAGTGATCCGTTTCCTGATGGGCTACATCAAGAAACATGACTTCAAAGTGTTTGGCTGGTACCGGATTATATTGGGAATTGTTGTACTGGCATACTTTGGATTGCAGGGCATTTAAGCGAAAATCTAGTAATTAGTTGACAAAAGGGAAAATATGGAGTATGCTATTTCCCATGAAACAATGAATTTATCTATTTGTGTGCAAAAAAGGGAATTTTTCTCTAGGTGAAAGGAGTTTGCATCATGGCAGTAACGAAGAAAGAAACAGCAAAAGCAGATGTTAAGGCAGCACCTGCTAAAGAGGTTAAGCCTGTAGAGGGGAAGGCATCAGAGGTTAAGGCAGAAGTGAAAGAGGCTCCTAAGGCAGAGGTTAAGGCAGAAGCAAAGAAGGCGCCTGCAAAGAAAGCAGCGAAGGCACCCGCAAAAAAGACAGCAGCAGCAAAGAAAGAAGCTGCACCTAAAAAGGAAGCAGTTAAGAAAACAGTAGTCAGTGAAGCTGTTAACTTCCAGTTCAGGGGTAAATCATATACACCTGATGATTTATTAAAGAGCTGCAGGGACGTATGGAAATACGACTTAGGCGGCAAAGAAGAAGATCTTAAGAGCATTGAACTTTATGTGAAACCGGAAGAGAACACTACATACTATGTAATCAACGGTGATGTTACTGGAAGCTTCTTTATTTAAGGAAAAGAAATATTAGGATTACAAATAAGAGACTGTTGCTTGAATGATTGAGAAATCATAATGCAGCGGTCTCTTTTATATAGGTTTTAGAATTTTTTAATAATTATTTTTTGCAGTATAGGTTGACAATAAATAGGGTAAGTGATATTTTAGGTTAAGAAGGTGTTAGCACTCCACCTACGCGAGTGCTAACAACAGCATTCACATATAATGCTGACAGTTGGAAAGGGTGGTGGAGATGCAGTTAAGTGAAAGAAAAATAAAAATATTGCAGGCCATTATCCGAAACTATCTTGAAAGTGGAGAACCAGTTGGCAGTAGAACGATTTCCAAATATACGGATTTAAACTTAAGTTCCGCAACAATCCGTAATGAAATGTCGGATTTGGAGGAGATGGGCTATATCGTACAGCCCCATACTTCAGCGGGAAGAATTCCATCTGATAAAGGATATCGTCTGTATGTAGACACCATGATGGAGGAAAAGGACAGAGAGCTGGAAGAATTAAAAGAAATGATACTTGAGAAAGAAGATAAAATGGATCATCTTCTGAAACAGGTAGCAAGGCTTTTAGCGGTGAATACCAATTATGCCACTATGATTTCGGCTCCCACGATCCATAGTAATAAGATCAAGTTCCTGCAGCTTTCCCGGGTTGATGTGAATCAGATTCTGGCAGTAGTAGTGGTAGAGGGAAATGTGATTAAAAACAACATTATACCGGTGTCAGAGGCGCTTGATGATGAAACGCTGCTGAAGCTTAACATTCTTTTGAATACACATTTAAATGGTCTTGCTCTTGAAGAAATTAATTTAAGCATGATATCGGCCATGAAACAGCAGGCCGGTATACACAGCGATGTAGTGGCGGATGTGATTGACGCTATAGCAGAATCTATCAAGGCGGAAGAGGATCTGGAGATTTATACCAGCGGGGCAAATAATATTTTTAAATATCCGGAGCTTGCGGATCAGCAGAAGGCCAGTGATATTATTAATACATTTGAAGAAAAGCAGATGCTGACGGAACTTGTACAGGATAGGCTTGCAGATGAAAACAGCACAGGGATTCAGGTATACATTGGAAATGAAACACCGATTCAGACCATGAAAGACTGTAGTGTGGTAACAGCTACTTATGAATTAGGTGAGGGAATGCGAGGGACAATAGGAATTATCGGTCCCAAACGAATGGATTATGACAAGGTGGTGGGCACCTTAAAAACGATCACTCACCAGTTAGATGAATTGTATAGGAAAAAGACATAAAGATAGAAAGGGATGAGGCTGATGAACGAGGAAACAAAGAAAGATCTGCAAGAGGATATTGATACAGAGGAAGTCATACAGGATACTCCAGAAGAAGAAACTGCTTCAGAGAAGGAAGAGATGGAGGAAACAGCAGAACCAATTGCAGGCGGAGAAGAAACAAAGGAAGAAAAAAAGGCAGCCAAGAAGAAATTTAAGGCTGACAAAAAGCAGGATGCTCTGAAGGAAAAGATCGATGAACTGGAAGATCGGGTAAAGCGTCAGATGGCAGAGTTTGATAATTTCAGAAAGCGCTCTGAGAAAGAAAAAACAGCCATGTTTGAAACGGGAGCGAAAAGCGTTATTGAAAAAATACTCCCTGTTGTTGATAACTTTGAAAGAGGTCTGGCAACCGTTCCAGAAGAAGAAAAGAACCTGCCTTTTGTAGAAGGAATGGAAATGATCTACAAACAGCTTATTTCTGAATTAGAAAAAATTGAAGTAAAACCAATTCCTGCGGTAGGTGAGGAATTTAATCCTGATTTTCATAATGCAGTGATGCAGGTGGAAAGCGAGGAATACGAATCCGGTATTATTGCGCAGGAGCTGCAGAAGGGATATACTTACAGAGACAGTGTGGTAAGGCACAGTATGGTAGCAGTAGTAAGCTAAATAATAAATAAGATAAATAAAAATAGAAATCAAGCCAAATATTTAAGGAGGAGATAATTATGAGTAAGATAATTGGTATTGACTTAGGTACAACAAACAGTTGTGTAGCAGTTATGGAAGGTGGAAAACCCACCGTCATTGCAAATGCAGAAGGAGCAAGAACAACACCCTCTGTAGTGGCATTTACAAAAACAGGAGAGAGACTGATTGGTGAGCCTGCAAAGCGTCAGGCAGTAACCAATGCAGAGAAGACTATTTCTTCCATCAAGAGAGATATGGGTACAGACAGAGGACGTACCATTGATGACAAGAAATATTCACCCCAGCAGATTTCTGCTATGATTCTTCAAAAGCTGAAAGCAGATGCTGAAAGCTATCTGGGAGAAAAGGTGACAGAAGCTGTTATAACAGTTCCTGCATATTTTAATGATGCACAGCGTCAGGCAACTAAGGACGCAGGTAAGATTGCAGGTCTGGATGTAAAGCGTATCATTAATGAGCCTACAGCAGCAGCTCTTGCTTATGGACTTGACAATGAAAAAGAGCAGAAGATCATGGTATACGACTTAGGCGGCGGTACCTTTGATGTTTCCATTATTGAAATTGGCGATGGGGTTATTGAAGTTTTAGCAACCAATGGCGATACACACCTTGGAGGCGATGACTTTGATAATAAACTGACACAGTGGATGATTGATGAATTTAAGAAAGCGGAAGGTGTTGACTTGTCAAAAGATAAGATGGCACTTCAGAGATTAAAGGAAGCAGCAGAAAAGGCAAAGAAAGAGTTATCTTCAGCTACAACTACCAATATCAACCTTCCTTTCATTACAGCTACTGCAGAAGGTCCCAAGCATTTTGACATGAACCTTTCCAGGGCAAAATTTGATGAATTGACACATGATCTGGTGGAAAAGACAGCAATCCCTGTTCAAAACGCTATGAAGGATGCAGGCCTTACAAATGCAGACTTAGGCCAGGTATTACTGGTAGGCGGTTCCACACGTATTCCTGCTGTACAGGATAAGGTAAAACAGCTTACAGGCCATGAACCCAGCAAGAGCCTTAATCCTGATGAATGTGTTGCATTAGGTGCTTCCATTCAGGGTGGTAAATTAGCAGGTGATGCAGGCGCAGGTGAGATTCTTCTGTTGGATGTTACGCCCCTTTCTCTTTCCATTGAGACGATGGGAGGTATTGCAACCAGGCTGATTGAAAGAAATACCACAATTCCTACAAAGAAGAGCCAGATATTCTCAACAGCAGCAGATAATCAAACAGCAGTTGATATCAATGTATTACAGGGTGAAAGACAGTTCGCAAGAGATAACAAGTCTCTTGGACAGTTCAGATTAGACGGAATTCCTCCGGCAATGCGCGGGGTGCCTCAGATTGAAGTTACTTTTGATATTGATGCAAACGGTATTGTTAATGTATCTGCCAAGGATTTAGGAACCGGTAAGGAACAGCATATTACAATTACTGCAAGCTCCAATATGTCTGATGATGAGATTGATAAGGCTGTAAAAGAAGCAGCAGAGTTTGAAGCACAGGATAAGAAGAGAAAAGAAGCAATTGATGCCAGAAATGAAGCTGATTCCTTTGTATTCCAGACAGAAAAAGCTTTAAATGAAGTAGGAGATAAGATTGATGCTTCTGAAAAAGCTACAGTAGAAGCAGATATGCAGGCAGTGAAAGACATTCTGGAGAGAACCAAAGATCAGGAAATGTCTGATTCCGATTTAGATGCGCTTAAGGCAGCAAAGGAAAAACTTACTACAAGTGCACAGGCATTGTTTACCAAGATGTATGAGAACATGCAGCAGGCAGGCGGCGCAGGTCCTGACATGGGTGCAGGTGCAGGCCCTGATATGGGCAGTGCTGATGCAGGCGCAGCAGATGATGTAGTTGATGGAGATTATAGAGAAGTTTAAGAGTGGTGCAGACGAAATGCCGCGGAAGAATGGCTCATAAAGAGCCATTCTTCTTGGGAGGTTAAAAATGGCAGAACAAAAACGTGACTATTATGAAGTTCTTGGAATAGATAAGAACGCGGATGATGCCGCCATTAAAAAAGCATATAGGGCATTAGCTAAGAAATATCACCCTGACATGAATCCGGGAGATGCGGAAGCCGAGAAAAAGTTCAAAGAAGCCTCAGAAGCTTATGCTATTTTAAGTGATCCAGAAAAGAAAAGGCAATATGATCAGTTTGGTCATGCAGCTTTTGAAGGCGGCAGCGGAGGTTTTGGAGGCTTTGATTTTAACACTGCAGATTTCAGTGATATATTCGGTGACATTTTTGGCGACTTTTTTGGCGGCGGACGTAAAGGCCGGGGAAGCAATGGCCCCATGAAGGGTGCAAATATCAGAACCAGTGTCAGGATTACCTTCGAAGAGGCTGTTTTTGGCGTTGAAAAAGAAATTGAACTGACGCTTAAGGATGAATGTAAGACCTGTCATGGCAGTGGAGCAAAGCCGGGAACCAGCCCGGAAACCTGCCAGAAGTGCGGTGGTAAAGGGCAGGTGGTATTTACCCAGCAGTCTTTCTTTGGAACAGTCAGAAATGTGCAGACTTGTCCAGACTGTAATGGTACTGGTAAGGTGATCAAAGAAAAATGTGCAGACTGTCATGGTTCAGGTTTTATTGCAAGCCGCAAGAAAATACAGGTATCCATTCCAGCAGGCATTGATAACGGGCAGAGTGTCCGTATCAGGGATAAGGGGGAGCCTGGTGCAAATGGCGGTCCCAGAGGCGACCTTTTGGTAGAGGTAATCGTTGGACGACATCCGATTTTTCAACGCCAGGACTATAATATTTACTCTACAGTTCCAGTATCCTATGCAGTTGCTGCTTTAGGCGGTGATGTGATAGTAGATACGGTGGATGGTAAAGTTATTTATGAGGTGAAGCCCGGAACGCAGACTGATACAAAAGTCCGTTTAAAGGGAAAGGGCGTGCCTACTTTAAGAAATAGAGAGGTTCGTGGAGATCATTATGTGACACTAGTAGTCCAGACGCCGGAAAGATTGTCTCATGAAGCCAAGGAGCTTTTAAGGCAGTTTGATGCACTTACAGGAGACAGCTTAAAAGCTGCCCAGAATGTGCAGACAGATAAGCCTGAGGGAAAAGATCCTAAAAAGAAAAAATTTTGGAAATAAAATGAGGAAGGACAGCATTGCGGTCCTTCCTTTTTCAAGGCATAAAAATTAAAAGGCAGACATAAACTGTTAGTAGGCAGACGTAAATTCTTCCAGCATGGACACAATCCGCTTTGACAGGCTTGTGTTGAGGTTTTCTGCAATGGGAATCAGGTCGTAGATTTTGTCAGATTGTCCCGTTTGCTGATAAATGGAAGCCAGCAATTTATAAGAGCCGGTAATGTCGGTACGTACGGAAACAGCGAATTCAAGAATCTGACAGGCTTCCTTCAGGCATCCTCTTTCATAAAGCGCCTGTGACAGCTTTTGTAGAGTGCGGACTAAGATGGTGAAGTTTTGATCATATCGGGATAAAAGATCTATATTTGGTGCACCATACATAAGCTTTAAATCCGTATTGCTGATACCTGTAAAATTGACGATGGGATTTTCGGAAAGAATCTTTAAGGTTTCCCAGCATTCATATATTGTGGGATCGTCCACACAGGCATTGGTGGGAAGAGAATCAAAGGGAATTTTAATGTAGTCAAGGTTATCAAGAGATTTTTTCC
The DNA here is from genome assembly GCA_002490775.1 of Lachnospiraceae bacterium UBA7199. Lineage (GTDB taxonomy): Bacteria > Bacillota > Clostridia > Lachnospirales > Lachnospiraceae > Suilimivivens. Next base: position 32,522 of record DKUR01000022.1, read on the forward strand.
GTGTGTTGTTGGCTTTTGCCTCTTTTTCCCAGAAATCGTAAGAAGCTTGTTCCGCTTTATTGCGGCTTTTGTGGATCTCGTATCCAAGCCAGACGCAAAATACTATAAAACTTGCAAAAAATGGGAACTTCATATATAATATCCTTTCAAAGATGTATTTAATTGGAGGCGTATGATGTTTAACCTATATAATAAAAAAAGTAAAAAAATAATTTCATCCATTATTATCGTATTGCTGATACTTGCTATGATAATTCCAACTATAGCATCTTTTATCTATTAAGAAAAGAAAATTTTAAAGAAACAGGTTCGGGAAGTATGAAAAAGTTAATTAAGGGTGTGATTTGTGCCGGATTGTTCCTGATGACGTCAGTAATTCCAAGCATTCAGGTAAGGGCGCAGGAAGAAGAAAACAGAATATTAACCGGAGTTTATGTGGAAGAAATGTCTTTGGAGGGAAAGACGGAAAGCGAAGCAAAATCTCTGGTGGAGGATTATGTAGGGAGCCTTTCTGACAAGGTAATTACACTGATTGCAGTAGAAGGAAATGAGGTACAGATCAAAGTCTCTGATCTTGGCTTATATTGGTGCAATCAGGAAATCATAAATGAAGCGGTAAATATTGGACAGACAGGGAATGTGGTACAGCGCTACAAAACTGCAAAGGATCTTCAATACCAGAATAAAGTATATAAACTGGAATTTGGGATCGATCAGGAGCTGGTGAAAAGCATTTTAAGCGAGCAGTGTGCAGTTTATAATGTGGAAGCAGCGGATGCAGCGCTTACCAGAGAAAATGACAGTTTTGTGATTGTTCCGGGGCAGACAGGACAGGTAGTAGACGAAACTGCATCCGTAGAAGCTATTCGGGAGTATTTAAATAACGGCTGGAACAGAGAGGACGCTTCTATTGAACTGGCAGTTACGGTTAAAGAAGCCAGAGGAAGCGAGGAGGAGCTTGGAAAGGTAAAGGATGTGCTGGGCACTTTCACTACCAGCTTTAAAACTTCAGGCCCATCCCGAAGCGCGAATGTAAGAAATGGAGCCGAGCTTATCAATGGCACAACACTTTATCCGGGGGATGAATTTTCAACTTATGAGGCAGTATCTCCTTTTACCCAGGCCAACGGATATTATATGGCTGGTTCCTATTTAAACGGGCAGGTGGTGGACAGCTTGGGCGGCGGTATCTGCCAGGTTTCCACAACCCTTTATAATGCAGTGCTTTTGTCGGAACTGGAGGTCACGGAAAGGCACAACCATTCCATGATCGTAACTTATGTGGAACCCTCAGCCGATGCAGCAATCGCAGAATCTTCTGGAAAGGATTTTAAGTTTGTAAATAATACGCAGGCGCCTATTTATATTGAAGGCAGCACTACGGATGATAAACAGATTAGTTTTACTATTTATGGAGTAGAAACAAGGCAGAGTAACCGTCAGGTAAGCTATGAAAGTGAAGTGATAAGCAAAACTTATCCAGATTCAGAAGTGATCTATACAGATGCTTCTCTGCCGGTAGGTTCCATTTCTGTACAATCTGCTCATATCGGCTATAAAGCAAATTTGTGGAAGATCGTGACCGAGAATGGAGTAGAGGTAAGCCGTGAACAGGTGAACTCAAGCTCTTATCAGGTGACGCCAAGGACGGCAACCGTAGGTGTTGCAACGACTGATCCCAATGCATACAGTGAAATTATGGCAGCGATCGCTACCAATAATATTGATCATGTAAAAAATGTTGCGACTGCCCTTGCGGCCGCCGCCGCGCCGCCTGCCGCTGAAGCACCGGCTCAGCCTCCTGCTGAAGGAGCGGCACCACCGGCTGAAACCGTACCGCCGGCACAGTAAGTTATTCAGATGCCTTTTTCAAAAGTAGTCTGAATAATGCAGACGGATATTGCTTAGAAAAAGGACAGGGCAGCTATGAAAACAGGAAAAATATCTGAAAGTATTTTAAAGCGTTCCGTTTTAAGACAGATAGAAAAGGATCATAGTGAAGTATTAAAAGGTGCAGGGATAGGAGAGGACTGCGCCTTTTTGTCGTGGGAAAACAGTGATAGCGGTAGAAAAACAGATTGCAGCGTGACAGCAGTTTCTACCCAGACAATTGCCCTTGGCATTTCTGATGCTGCTTTTTTGGCAGTTATGGCAGCGGCCAATAATTTGGCAGCAGCAGGTGCAGAAGCCAGGGCAGTTACTTTAGCGGTTACACTTCCAGAAGGAGCGGAAGAGACGCTGCTGCAAGGAATTATGGAGCAGGCTTTAGATTGCTGCAAGCAATTAAAAATTCAAATTGTGGGAGGACATACGGAAGTAAGCCAAAGTGCCAAGAAGCCGGTGGTTACAGCAACCGTTATAGGTGCATATCAAAATAAAGAAAAGGACGCGGCGCTAATATGCGTGGAGAGTGAAAACCAGAAGGCCAGACAAAAAGACAACATACATCCACCGGCAGGACTGGATATTGTGGTGAGCAAGTGGATTGGGATGGAAGGTACATCCATTATAGCAAAGGAAAAGGAATCAGAGCTTTTAAAACGATATCCTCCTGCGCTGATCAGGATGGCCCAAGAGCAAAGAAATTACTTGTCGATTGCTTCGGAGGCGGCAACCGCCCTTAAGTCCGGCGTTTATGCAATGCATGATGTGAGAAATGGAGGAATTTTTGGTGCATTGTGGGAGATATCCCGTAAATTAGGCGTTGGACTTTGTGTGAATCTGAAAAAAATTCCGGTAAGGCAGGAAACCATTGAGATCTGTGAGTTTTATAATCTGAATCCCTACGAACTTTTATCAGGCGGAATGCTGATTATGGTGGTTCGGGAAGGACAAAAGCTGGTAGAAAACTTAGAAGCTAAAGGAATCAGTGCGTTTGTGATTGGCAATACGAATGATGGGAATGATAAGATCATTGTCAATCAAGAGGAAATCAGGTATTTAGAACCGCCGGTACCGGATGAAATATATAAACTATCATTTTTTTAGGAGAAGATTATATGAGAGAACAAGTTTTAGCAATTATAGAAAAGAACAGCAGGATTAATATTAAAGAGCTGGCAGTTATTTTAGGAGCAGAGGAAATTGATATTGCCAACGAACTAAAGGCAATGGAGGAAGAAGGAATTATCTGCGGCTATCATACAATGATCGACTGGGAAAAGACTTCCATAGAAAAAGTAACCGCTTTGATTGAAGTGCGTATTACTCCCCAGAGAGGGCAGGGATATGATAAAATAGCCGAAAGGATTTACAAGTATCCTGAGGTAAACAGCGTATACCTAATTTCCGGAGGGTATGATCTATTAGTTACGCTAGAGGGCAAATCATTAAAGTCTGTTTCAAACTTTGTGTCAGATAAACTTTCTACACTGGAGGGCGTTTTAAGTACAGCAACTCATTTTATTTTAAAGAAATATAAAGACCACGGAACAATCCTTACCAAAAAATATGAGGATACAAGGGAGAAGGTGACGCCATGAGAAATCCGCTGTCAGATACAATCGTAGGAATTAAGCCATCAGGTATCCGTAAATTTTTTGACATTGTAAGTGAAATGGACGATGCAATTTCTTTAGGAGTGGGTGAGCCTGATTTTGATACTCCCTGGCATATTAGAGATGAAGGAATCTATTCTCTTGAAAAGGGAAGGACATTTTACACTTCTAATGCAGGATTAAAGGAGCTTAAGGAAGAGATTGTAAAATACATACAAAGAACGCAGGAAATTACTTATGATGCAGGGCATGAAGTGATTGTTACGGTTGGCGGCTCGGAAGCAATTGACATTGCACTGCGCGCTATGATCAATCCGGGAGAAGAAGTGCTGATTCCCCAGCCAAGCTATGTTTCCTATGAACCCTGTGCAATTCTTGCAGGTGCAGTGCCTGTGATTATTGAATTGAAAGAGGAAAACGAATTCAGGTTAACTGCCAAAGAGCTTTTAAACGCCATTACGGATAAAACAAAGGTGTTAATTCTTCCCTTCCCTAATAATCCTACAGGCGCAATTATGGAAAGAGAGGATCTGGAGAAAATAGCAGAAATTATCCGGGAAAAGGATATTTTTGTAATTTCAGATGAAATTTACGCAGAACTCACATACAAGAATAAGCATGTTTCCATTGCAAGTCTGCCGGGAATGCAGGAGAGATGTGTTTTGATTAATGGATTTTCTAAAGCATATGCAATGACAGGATGGCGTCTTGGATATGCATGTGCTCCCAGAAAAATTATGGAGCAGATGCTTAAAATTCATCAGTTTGCCATTATGTGTGCACCCACTACCAGCCAATATGCTGCTGTAGAGGCTCTTAAAAATGGGGATGATGATGTGGCAATGATGCGGGAATCCTATAACCAGCGAAGGAGATTCCTTATGCATGAGTTTAAAGAAATGGGGCTTGCGTGTTTTGAACCATATGGTGCCTTTTATGTTTTCCCCTGTATCAGGGAATTTGGTATGACCAGTGAGGAGTTTGCCAATAGACTTCTTAAAGAAGAAAAGGTGGCAGTAGTTCCGGGAACCGCGTTTGGCGACTGCGGAGAAGGATTCCTTAGAATTTCATATGCCTATTCCTTGGAAAATCTTAAGGTTGCCTTGGATAAAATCAAAGCATTTATTGCCAGACTCCGGGAAGAAAAATAGGATAAAAATCAGAAAAATATACTAACAGTTATAATTGTATTCCTGTGGTTTCTGTATTTGTAGAAGGTAAAAATCTATACTAACGGTAAAGAAATATTACTGTTAGGAAGGTGCATATGGATTTAACAAGTATAGGGAAACACATTAGGGAAAAAAGAATATCAAAATCGTGGAAGCAGGATGATCTGGCAGAAGAGACAGAGTTGAGCGTTGTATATGTTGGAATGATAGAGCGGGGTGAGAAAATGCCCAGATTGGAAACCTTCATAAAAATACTAAATGCCTTAGATGCTTCAGCGGATGAAGTACTGGAGGATGTACTGAAAGAAGGGTATAGAATCAGAGTGAGCAAATACGCTCAGAAACTTGATGCAATGTCAGAGAATCAAAGAGATTTGTTTTTTCAATTGATTGATGCGCTTTAAGACAGTAAGTTTAAGCGTAGTGTAAGGAATTCATTAGATGCCCCGTAAAGCGGGGCATCTGTTATGTAAGCGGCGGGTGGACATATATTTTTTAATGGTTTCTGCTGTTTTCTATTGCTGCTTTTACAAATCCCTTAAATAATGGATGAGGTCTGTTAGGTCTGGATTTTAATTCAGGATGACCTTGTGTTGCGATAAAAAAGGGATGATCGGAAAGCTCACACATCTCAACAATCCGTCCGTCAGGAGAAAGGCCGGAGAGCTTCATACCATGTTCTGTCAACAGGGCGCGGTAATCGTTATTTACCTCATAGCGGTGTCTGTGGCGTTCATAAATCATTTCCTCACCATAGAGCTGATAGGCAATGGAGGTCTTATCCAGCATACAGGGGTAGGAACCCAGCCTTAAAGTGCCTCCTATATTTTCTACGCCATTCTGGTCAGGCATAAGGGCAATGACTGGATGGGTGGTTCCGGCGTCAAGCTCGATACTGTTGGCATCACGATAGCCTACTTCATTTCGGACAAATTCCACAATAGAAAGCTGCATGCCAAGGCAGAGCCCCAGAAAAGGAATCTTGTGGGTTCTTGCATAGTTTATGGCGCAGATTTTTCCTTCAATTCCGCGGGGGCCAAAACCTCCGGGAACAAGAATCCCGTTTACCGTTCCTAAAAGCTCATTTACGGTTTCTGCTGTTACCGTTTCAGAGTCAACCCATTTGATATTTACAGTTACATGATTGGAAATACCGCCATGCTTTAAAGATTCTACTACGCTTATGTAGGCATCATGAAGTTTTACATATTTCCCCACAATTGCAATGGTGACTTCGCCATCGGGAGAGCGCAGAGATTCTACCATAGCCTTCCAGTCTGTCAGGTCCGGTTCAGGACATGACAGTTTTAGACATTCGCAGGCAGCTTGTGCAAGATGTTCTTTTTCCATAGCAAGAGGAGCTTCATACAGATATTCAACATCCAGGTTTTGCAATACATGATGATTAGGAACGTTGCAGAAAAGGGCAATTTTATCCTTGATGCCCTGGTCTAAAGGATACTCGCTTCGGCATACCAGAATATCAGGCCAAAGCCCCATTCCCTGTAATTCCTTTACGCTTGCCTGGGTTGGCTTTGTCTTCATTTCCTGAGATGCTTTTAGATAAGGGATTAAGGTTACATGAATTAAAATTGCATTTTCGTGCCCAACCTCATGCTGAAATTGCCTGATGGATTCAAGAAAAGGCTGGCTTTCAATGTCGCCGACAGTGCCGCCGACTTCAATAATTGCAATTCTTGTTTCGTCATCAGTGAAATTACGGTAAAATCGGCTTTTGATTTCATTTGTAATATGAGGAATTACCTGAACAGTTCCTCCCCCATAGTCGCCGCGGCGTTCTTTTTGAAGGACGGACCAATAGATTTTTCCGGTGGTTACGTTAGAGTTTTTATCCAGATTTTCATCAATAAACCGTTCATAATGTCCCAAGTCCAGGTCTGTTTCTGTTCCGTCATCAGTAACAAAAACTTCTCCATGCTGAATGGGATTCATGGTACCCGGATCAATATTGATATAAGGATCAAACTTCTGCATGGTTACCGTGTATCCACGCGCTTTTAGCAATCTTCCCAATGAAGCGGCTGTGATTCCCTTGCCCAGGCCTGAAACAACGCCGCCGGTTACAAAAACATATTTTACTGCCATAATTTTCCCGTGCTCCTTAAAATTGGTATAATGAAACAACGGATGCCAGGCTTTGCCAGTCATCCTTATGTTAATAAAAAAGGCACTATGAGTAGGTCTCATAGCGCCTTTGCTTTATGTTAAAATTTTAGCATTGAGAGTTTGGGTTGTCAATAGACTTTGCTGTTACATTTATTTATAAAAAATTGATATTAGTTCATTTCTTTTTTATGGAATAATAGTGAGGATTGTGCTACAATGAAAATCGGTGTTAGATATGAAAAACAAAAGAAGGCAGTATGAAAGCGGCAGGTTATTTTATGAGAGCGGGATTTGATAATGACAAGTATTTGAAAATGCAGTCGGAGCATATTGAGGAGAGAATCAATAAATTTGGGGATAAATTGTACCTTGAATTTGGCGGAAAGCTGTTTGATGATTATCATGCATCAAGGGTTCTGCCGGGTTTTCAACCGGACAGTAAGCTGCGTATGCTGATGCAGCTTTCTGACAGAGCAGAAATTATTATTGTTATAAATGCCGCAGATATTGAAAAAAATAAAATACGTGGAGACCTTGGAATTCCCTATGATGAAGATGTCCAAAGATTAATGCAGGAATTTGAAGGACGTGGTCTTTACGTAGGAAGCGTAGTGCTGACACATTACGCAGGACAGACGAGGGCTGCTGATTTTAAAGAAAGACTGGAGAAAAAAAATGTAAAGGTGTATCTGCATTATGCAATTGAAGGATATCCTTCTAATATTCCACTGATTGTCAGTGATGAAGGTTACGGCAGAAATGAATATATCGAAACCACAAGGCCCCTTGTGGTAGTTACAGCGCCGGGGCCTGGAAGCGGCAAGATGGCAACCTGTTTGTCACAGCTATATCATGATAACAAGAGAGGAATCAAAGCAGGGTATGCCAAGTATGAGACTTTTCCTATCTGGAATATTCCTTTAAAGCATCCGGTTAATCTTGCGTATGAAGCAGCTACCGCAGATTTAAATGACATTAATATGATCGATCCCTTTCATCTGGAAACTTATGGAGAGACCACTGTTAATTATAATCGGGATATTGAGATATTTCCAGTTTTAAACGCTATTTTTGAAGGGATTTATGGGGAAAATCCTTATAAATCTCCTACTGACATGGGTGTCAATATGGCAGGCAACTGTATTGTGGATGATGAGGTCTGCCGTCAGGCTTCCTACATGGAAATTATCCGCCGTTATTATACGGCAATGAATGATGTGATCAGGGGAAAAGCCAAAGAAAATGATGTTTATAAGATAGAACTCATCATGAAGCAGGCAAAGATAACCACAGACGACAGAAAGGTGACTGTTGCGGCAAGGCAGCGGGAGATGGAGTTAGGAGTTCCCACTGCGGCAATTGAACTTTCTGACGGGACTGTCATTACTTCCAAGACTACAGATCTTTTAGGAGCATCAGCTGCTTTGCTGTTAAATGCATTAAAGTATTTGGGGGGAGTAGATCATGATACGCATTTGATCTCGCCGGAAGCGATTGAACCGATTCAGGAATTAAAGACCAAATATTTGGGAGGGAAAAATCCACGTCTTCATACAGATGAAATCTTGATTGCCCTTTCAATCTCAGCATGTAATGATCCTAATGCCAGAAAAGCATTAGAGCAGATTCCCAAATTAAAAGGATGTCAGGTACATACTTCTGTAATGCTTTCAGAAGTTGATATAAAAACATTTAAGAAACTGGGCGTAGACTTAACCAGTGAACCAATTTTAAAAGGAAAGAGTATCTAAATGAGTGAAAACAATTTAAACCAGTATGACGGCGGCCTTGGAGGAAACGGCGGTCCGTCCAACAACAATGGAAATAATGGTTCCGGCGGTCCGGGAGGGCCGGGGAGGGATCCAAGAAAACAAAATATCATTATGTTTGTCATTGCGGCGCTTTTATCCCTTCTTCTGGTCAGTTCTTTTGTGAAACTGATTACAGGGGATTCGGAGAAAGAAATCAGCTATAATGAATTTGTTCAAATGCTGGAAGAGGAAAAAATAGACTCTGTAGTGATCGGATCGGACAGAATTTATGTGCAGGCCAAGGCGGAACAGACAGCGGTTTCCCCGCTTATGTATTTGTACGGCATGAATCCTTCCGCAAATTATTATACAGGAAAAATTGAAGATGATGATACTTTAACAGCACGTCTTTTGGAACATAATGTGGAAGTGAAAGGACAGGTGGCAGATGGCACCAGCACGGTGATTACGTTTCTTTTGTCCTATGTGTTTCCCTTTATTTTAATGTGGGTGCTTTTAAGCCTTCTTTTCAGAAAAATGTCCAAGGGCGGCGGTCCTATGGGAGTAGGAAAAAGCAATGCCAAGGTTTATGTACAGAGGGAAACCGGCATCAGCTTTAAGGATGTAGCAGGTGAAGATGAAGCAAAGGAATCCCTGCAGGAGGTAGTGGATTTTCTGCATAATCCTGGGAAATATGCAAAAATAGGCGCTAAATTGCCAAAAGGAGCGCTTTTGGTAGGCCCTCCTGGTACCGGTAAAACTCTGCTTGCAAAAGCAGTGGCAGGAGAGGCAAAGGTTCCTTTCTTTTCCCTTTCAGGTTCTGACTTTATTGAATTGTATGTTGGTGTTGGTGCTTCCAGAGTTAGAGATTTGTTTAAGGAAGCAACGAAAAATGCGCCCTGTATTATTTTTATTGATGAGATCGATGCCATTGGGCGGAGCCGTGATAATAAATATGGCGGCGGAAATGAAGAAAGAGAACAGACGCTAAACCAGCTCCTTTCCGAGATGGACGGTTTTGACACCTCCAAAGGAATTTTGGTACTAGGTGCAACCAATCGTCCGGAAATTTTGGATAAAGCACTTCTGCGTCCGGGACGTTTTGACAGAAGAATCATTGTGGATAAGCCTGATTTGAAAGGCAGGGTAGAGATTCTTAAGGTTCATGCAAAGGATGTCCATTTGGATGACAGCGTGGATTTAGATGCCATTGCCCTTGCTACCAGCGGTGCAGTAGGCGCAGATCTTGCTAACATGATCAATGAAGCAGCAATCAATGCAGTACAGCATGGAAGAGAGTACGTAACACAAAAAGATTTGTTTGATGCGGTAGAACAGGTGCTGGTTGGAAAAGAAAAGAAGGACCGCATAATGAGCAAGGAAGAACGTAAGATCGTATCCTATCATGAGGTTGGTCATGCACTTATAAGTGCTCTTCAGAAAAATTCTGAGCCGGTGCAAAAGATTACTATTGTACCTAGGACGATGGGAGCTTTGGGATATGTGATGCATGTTCCTGAGGAAGAAAAATACCTGCAGACGAAAGAAGAACTTCATGACAGATTAGTGAGTCTGTTAGGAGGACGCGCAGCGGAAGAGATCGTATTTGGAAATGTGACTACAGGAGCCGCTAATGATATTGAGCAGGCCACCAATCTTGTTACGAACATGGTTACCAGGTTTGGCATGAGCAAGCGTTTTGGACTTATGGGGCTTGCTACAGTGGAAAGTGAGTATTTAGGCGGCGGAGCAAGACTTACATGCAGTGACAGGACAGCGGCCGACGTGGATACGGAGATCATGGAAACATTAAAGCAATGTTATGATGAGGCCAAAGAACTGCTTGCAGGCAACAGGGAATTGATGGATAAACTTGCAGCACATTTGATCGAGAAGGAGACTATCAGCGGCAAGGAGTTTATGAAAATTTACCGGAAAGAAAAAGGGATACCGGAACCTGTGGAGGAAGATAAGGAAAAAGAAAGCAAAGAAAGTGTCAAGGAGACTGACAGTTTTTTTGATGCGAAAAAACAGGATTCTTTTTTTGGAATGGAGGATGCGGCAGCTTCACAAAACAAAGATCTTGCAGAAGAAAAGGCAGCAGATGAGGCAAAGCCGGTATTAGAAAATAAAGATGTAAAAGTTAAAAATGGACTGGAAGATGAAACTGCCGACAAGGCAAAAGATCAGGAAGGTCATCAGAAGGAAGAGAATAGGACAGATAATGAAAGTAAGGTACGGGGCAGGTTTTCTAATGCTTCTTCGGATCTTTTCGATTAAAACAGCAAGCGCTCCTTTGGGGGCGCTTGCTTCCTGTGTGTCGATTTTTGGCGGCTGTATGTGAGAGAATGCAAACATTTTATCTCTCATTATTTATCAAGCGGGAGGAATTTATAGATGTTTGATTTTCAGGAGGAATTAAAAAAGCTCCCTCATTGTCCGGGAGTATATATTATGCGTGATGATATGGAACATATTATTTATGTTGGAAAAGCAGTAGATCTTCACAGCCGGGTAAGGTCTTATTTCCGCAAAAATATTGGCAGGGGACCTCAGATAGATAAAATGGTCACATTGATCAGCCGGTTTGAATATATTGTCACTGATTCTGAAGTAGAGGCACTTGTGCTGGAAAATAATTTGATTAAAGAGCATAGTCCTAAATATAATACTCTGCTCAAGGACGATAAGACATATCCTTATATTAAAGTAACGCTGGGAGAGGAGTATCCAAGAGTATTGTTTTCCAGACAGATGAAAAAGGACCGTTCCAAGTATTTTGGCCCCTATACCAGTGCAGCGGCAGTGAAGGATACCATCGATCTGATTAATAAGCTTTATCAGCTTCGCACCTGCAGCAAAAATCTCCCAAAGGAATGTGGGAATGACAGGGCATGCTTAAATTATCATATTAAGCAGTGTATGGCGCCCTGTCAGGGTAATATTTCCAAAGAAGAATATCAGCAGCAAATCAAGAAAGCCTTGGATTTTTTGAATGGCAGTTATCAGGATACCCTAAAAGAGCTGGAACAAAAAATGCAGGAGGCTTCACAGCAAATGGAATTTGAGGAAGCAATCCGGTACAGAGATTTGTATAACAGTGTGAAACAGATTGCTTCAAAGCAGAAGATTACTGACAGTACAGGCGAGGATAAAGATGTAATCGCTTTGGCAATAGATGATAAGGATGCAGTGGTACAGGTCTTTTTTGTCCGGGATGGGAAGTTGATAGGAAGAGAACATTTTTATATGACACATGTGTCAGGAATGCCTGCGAAACAGATTTTGCTGGATTTTGTAAAACAGTTTTATGCGGGTACTCCATTTATTCCCAGAGAGCTGATGCTGCAGGAGGAGATAGAGGATGTAGATGTGATAGAGCAATGGCTTTCCAACCGGCGGGGAGGCAGAGTTTATGTGCGGGTGCCAAAAATCGGTACCAAGGAAAAGCTGGTGGAACTTGCAGGAAAAAACGCCATGCTGGTGTTGACACAGGATAAGGAGCGTATCAGGCGGGAAGAGGGGAGAACCATCGGCGCAGTTAAAGAGATTGCAGGTCTTTTGGGACTTACACAGGCTGGCCGGATGGAAGCTTATGATATTTCCAATATCAGTGGTTTTGCAAATGTAGGCTCTATGGTGGTTTTTGAAAAAGGAAAGGCTAAGCGCAGTGATTATAGAAAATTTCGAATTAAAACCGTTTCAGGACCTGATGACTATGCATGTATGAGGGAGGTGCTCACCAGAAGATTTCTTCATGGCATGGAAGAAAAAAAGGAACTGGATGATAAAGAGCTGGAGAAAGAATTTGGAAGTTTTACCAGATTCCCGGATTTGATTTTAATGGATGGCGGTAAAGGGCAGGTAAATATCGCGCTTCAAGTATTGGATGAACTTAAGCTGGATATTCCGGTGTGCGGCATGGTGAAGGACGACAATCATAATACCCGGGGATTGTACTATAATAATGAGGAAATAGGAATTGACAGAAACAGCGAAGGGTTTAAACTGATTACCAGAATACAGGACGAGGCACATAGATTTGCAATCGAATACCACAGATCCCTCCGCTCCAAGGCTCAGGTAAAATCGGTGCTTGATGAGATTCCAGGAGTAGGACCATCAAGAAGAAAGGCACTGATGAGGTGTTTTAAATCCATAGAAGAAGTAAAAAATGCTGATATAGAGACGCTGGCAGGGGTAGATGAGATTCCAGAGTCAGTAGCCCGCGGGATCTATGAATTTTTTCATGGAAAAGGATGAGCTGGCGGGAACTATTGTGATTGTAAATTTTCTGTGATACAATATCGCTAGGTATAGACACAATGTATTTTCATGTTTTTGTTATAAAATAATATAATTAGAAAAGGAGCAAGGTATGTCCAACGTAAAACTTGAACGGATCATTGAAAAAATGCAGCTTGAAAATCTGACTCCTGAGTTAGATATTTCCAAGATCAGGGTTACCCAGCCTGATATTAACAGACCGGCGCTTCAGATGGCAGGTTATTTTGAGCATTTTGAAGCTACCAGACTACAGATCATAGGATTTGTGGAATATACTTATATGGAGGGACTGCCGGAAGCAAGAAAAAAAGAAATTTATCAAAGACTTCTCTCATGCGAAATACCGGCAATTGTTTTTTGCCGTGAATTAAAGCCGGATGAGCTTTTTATGCGCACTGCAATTGAAAACAACGTTCCTATTCTGATGACGAAAAAGTCCACTTCCGGTTTTATGTCTGAGATCATAAGATGGCTGAATGTTATGCTTGCGCCCTGCATTTCCGTTCATGGTGTTTTGGTGGATGTTTATGGTGAGGGAGTATTGATCACAGGAGAAAGCGGAATTGGTAAATCGGAGGCAGCATTGGAACTGATCAAGAGAGGGCATCGTCTTGTGACAGATGATGCGGTTGAGATCAGGAAGGTAAGTGATGATACACTGGTTGGTTCTGCTCCTGATATTACAAAGCATTTTATTGAACTTAGAGGAATTGGAATCGTGGATGTTAAGACTTTGTTTGGTGTTTCCAGCGTTAAGGATACTCAGAACATTGATTTGGTCATCCGCCTGGAGGACTGGGATAAGGAAAAAGAATACGACAGGCTTGGTCTTGAAGAGGAATACACGGAATATTTGGGCAATAAGATCGTATGCCACAACATTCCCATACGTCCCGGCCGGAATTTAGCCATTATTTGTGAGTCAGCAGCAATTAATCACCGCCAGAAGAAGATGGGATACAATGCAGCCCAGGAACTTTACAGAAGAGTACAGGAGTCTCTCACAAAAGGACGCGATGAAGATGAGGATTAATCTTCATATATAATAAGTAGATGACAGTACAGCTAATGATTTTAAAAAATAAAGGCATAAAATCGTACAATTAAAATAAAGATAAAGAGAGGGGAAGCTTATGAGTCAATATGTTTTTGGAGTAGACATAGGGGGAACAAGCGTAAAGCTTGGATTATTTGATGCAAAAGGAATTCTTTTGGATAAGTGGGAGATTCCCACCAGAACACAGGATGGGGGCAGCCTTATTCTTCCGGATATTGCAGACAGCATTAGAAATAAGATTGATGAAAAAAAGATTGACACAGAACTGATTGCAGGGGTTGGAGTGGGGGCTCCAGGTCCAATTGACAGTGCAGGAGTGGTTCATAAGGCGGTTAACTTGGGATGGGATACTTTCAGTATTAAGGTAACACTTGAAGAGCTTCTTCAAATGCCGGTTATGGCAGGAAATGACGCCAACGTGGCAGCCCTTGGAGAAATGTGGAAGGGCGGCGGTCAGGGCAGTAATGATCTGATTTTAGTTACTTTAGGTACCGGCGTAGGCGGCGGACTTATTGTCGGGGGAAAAGTTCTTACAGGTTCGGCAGGCGCAGGCGGAGAAATCGGACATATTCATGTGGAAGATAATGAAACAGAGTGCTGTAATTGCGGAAACAAAGGATGTCTCGAGCAGTATGCTTCCGCAACGGGAATTACCAGGCTGGCAAACAGAAAACTCAAAGAAAGCGATAAGGACAGCATTTTAAGAACTGGAGAGGTTTCTGCCAAGACCGTTTTTGATGCGGTAAAAGAAAAAGACGAGCTGGCGATAGAGGTGGCGGAGGAATTCGGAAGATACCTTGGAAATGCGCTTGCAGTTATTGCAGGAGTAATGAACCCGGATGCCATCGTAATCGGAGGCGGTGTATCCAAGGCAGGAGAAGTTCTTATGGATTATATCAAGCCATATTATGAGAAAAATGTTTTTCATGGCAGCAGGGATGTTAAATTTTCTCTTGCAACCCTTGGAAACGATGCAGGTATTTACGGCGCTGCAAAGCTGGTGCTGGATATAGAAAAAAATATAAAATAGCAGGTGAATAGGAAAAGTGGAAAAGATCAGTTCAGCTACGTATGAGTTTATAGAGGCTTATGTACCAAAAGAGGATATTTTTATAAATGAGCCTATGTATAAACACACCACCTTTCGGGTAGGCGGAGAAGCCCAGTGCTTTTTGCGTATTAGCGATCCTGGCCAGCTTGCCAGATTGATTCCTTATTTTAAGATGATAGAAGTGCCTTATTTCATTTTAGGAAATGGAAGCAATCTTCTGGTAGGTGATAAAGGATACGAAGGCGTTGTTTTACAAATTGGCAGCAGGATGAGCGGCATAAAAGTAGAGGGTACCCGTATCATTGCAGGAGCAGGCGCGTTACTGTCCAATGTGGCAAAGCAGGCTTTGGAGAGTGGGCTGACAGGTCTTGAATTTGCATCAGGCATCCCTGGCAGTTTGGGCGGGGGGCTTGTTATGAATGCAGGCGCTTATGACGGTGAAATGAAGCAGGTGGCAGAACTGGTGAAGGTAATGAATGAGCAGGGTGAGCTGATGGAGTTAGATGGTGATACTATGGAATTTGGCTACCGGACCAGCGCCATTAAAAACAGACATTTTATCGTGCTTGAAGGTGTTCTTAATCTTAAGCATGGAAATCAAGAGCAGATTAGGGCAAAAATGGAGGAATTTTCCATAAAGAGAAAAGAAAAGCAGCCTTTGGAATTTGCCAGTGCAGGAAGCACCTTTAAAAGGCCGGAAGGATACTTTGCCGGGAAGCTGATTATGGATGCAGGCTTAAGAGGCTACTCAGTGGGCGGAGCAAGAGTATCTGAAAAGCATTGTGGATTTGTTATTAACGATGGCAGGGCGACTGCCGCTGATATTGCAGAGGTCATACGGGAAGTACAGGAAAGGGTAGAAGATAAATTTGGCGTCTTTCTGGAGACAGAGGTAATTTTTCTGGGTGATTTTTAAGAAGATAGGGCGCAGATGCGTTATGCAGCATGCAGGGGGTAAGGACATGCGTTTTGTAGTGGTAACGGGCATGAGCGGCGGCGGAAAAAGTACAGCGCTTAGAATGCTTGAGGATGCTGGTTTTTATTGTGTAGATAATCTGCCGGTTCTTTTGATCGAAAAATTTGTGGAGTTGATTGCATCGCCCGGGGGTGAGGTTACCAAGGTTGCTTTGGGGCTGGATGTGCGTGCTGATCAGGCATTTCGTGAGGTGCAGGAAGTACTTGAAAAACTGAAACAAAATGGATATGTGTTTGAGATTCTTTTCATGGAGGCAAATGACAGTACATTATTGAAACGGTATAAAGAAACAAGAAGAATGCATCCTTTATCTTTGGATGGACGGATAGAGGATGGCATTCATAAAGAAAGGGAAATTTTAAATGATATCAGAGAAAAGGCAGATTATGTGATAGATACAACGAATCTGCTGACCAGAGAGTTAAAAGAAGAGTTGAACCGTATTTTCATACAAAATGAAGAATACAACAGTCTTATGGTAACTGTTTTATCTTTTGGGTTTAAATATGGTATTCCAGCGGATGCCGATTTGGTATTTGATGTCAGATTTCTGCCAAATCCTTTTTATATTGAGGAATTAAAGCATAAAACAGGAAATGAAAGAGAAGTTCAGGATTATGTTATGAGTTTTCCAGAAGCCCATATTTTTATTGAAAAACTGGCGGACATGGTGAGATTTTTGGTCCCCAATTATATTAAAGAGGGCAAGTATCAGTTGGTAATTGCAATTGGGTGTACTGGTGGAAAGCACAGAAGTGTTACATTGGCCAATAAATTATATGAAGAAATGAAAGATAAAGGCAGCTATGGAATTAAAATTGCACACCGTGATGTGGGACAAGGGATATAACATATTACATGCAGGCAGGGAGAAAAAGGATAGAAGTTATGTCATTTTCATCGAAAGTAAAGGAAGAACTGGAAAAGACCGTTCCCGGCTCTAGGCACTGCGCGCTGGCTGAATTGGCAGCGGTCATCCACTTTGGATGTAGAATGGAGCCACACGACAATGCAATAGAAAATGTCGTGATACGCTCTGAAAATCCATTCGTTAATAGAAAGTACTTTACATTATTGAAGAAAACGTTTATTATTAATGATAATGTTGTAAAGCTTTTGCAGGCAGTTAAGATTTTGGATGAAGTGGGACATATGCATCAATTGGATGAAGCGGTTCATCCGCTTTTGATTAAAAATAGCTGCTGCAGGAGAGCTTTTTTGCGGGGCGCTTTTTTAAGCATTGGTTCTATGAGTGATCCTAACAAGGGATACCATTTGGAATTTGTTTGTGAAAATGAAGTACATGCATTACAGATTCAGCAGGTTATCTGTAGTTTTGATATAGAGGCTAAAATTGTCAGACGGAAAAAATACTATGTGGTATATTTGAAGGAAGGCGCAGGAATTGTTGACCTTTTAAATGTAATGGGTGCGCATTTATCCCTGATGCAGCTTGAAAATTTGAGAATTGAAAAGGAAATGAGAAATTCCATCAATCGTCAGGTCAATTGTGAAGCTGCAAATATTACAAAGACGGTTCATGCGGCAAGCAAGCAGATAGAGGATATTTTGCTGTTGCAAAAAAATTATGGGTTATCAAATCTGCCAGATAATTTAAGGCAGACGGCACAGGCCCGATTAGAGCATCCAGAAAGCTCTCTTCAGGAATTGGGAGAGTATCTTAATCCGCCGGTGGGGAAATCCGGTGTTAATCATAGATTGAGGAAACTAAGTGAGTTGGCGGAAAGGATTAGGGTTTAAAAGGAGGAGTTTTATGATGGAAAAGTCTATTACGATTCAGTTGACGGAAGGGCTTCAGGCAAGGCCTGTGGCAATGCTGGTGCAGGTTGCCAGCCAGTATGAAAGTTCTGTCTATATTGAAACAGATGGAAAAAAGGTTAATGCAAAAAGCATTATGGGAATGATGAGTCTGGCACTTGGCACCGGTGAGGCTGTAAAAGTGATTGCAGATGGAAAAGATGAAGAAGAAGCAATACAGAGCATGGAAGAATATTTAAGCGGAAAAAAATAATAAATAGAATATAAGATAGAAGTATAAGAGCAAAGCGAATGCTTTGCTCTTTTTTCCCACAAAAGGAGATTGATGATGGTGAGAAAAAAACTATTTTTTATTTATAATCCTAAAGCAGGCAAGGCTAAAATTAAAAGTAATCTGTTGGATATTATAGATATTTTTACAAAAGCAGGTTATGAAGTTACTGCTTATCCTACGCAGGCAAAAGGAGATGGGGAAAGAGCAGTCAGAGAAAGAACTTTTCCATATTATGACCTGGTGGTATGCAGCGGCGGGGATGGAACACTGGATGAAGTGGTGACTGGTATGATGAAGTGTGAGGAAAAACTTCCCATTGGATATGTACCTGCCGGAAGTACAAATGATTTTGCAAACAGCTTAAAGATACCAAAGAACATGATTGCTGCAGCACAGATGATTGTAAAACAAAATATGCTGGATTTTGATATAGGAAAATTTAACGAAGATATTTTTGTATATATAGCAGCGTTTGGAATTTTTACAGATGTTTCTTATGAAACACCTCAGGATATAAAAAACCTGCTGGGGCATATGGCATATATTTTGGAAGGGATGCGCAGGCTTCCTGCAGTGAAAGCATATAAACTTAAGGTAGAAAGCAGTGAGCTTTCGGTGGAAGGGGAATTTTTATTTGGAATGATCACCAATTCTGTCTCTGTGGGAGGATTCAAGCGAATTACAGGAAAATTTGTTCAATTGGATGATGGAGAATTTGAAGTCACACTGATTAAAAAACCCTCCAATCCGGTAGAATTAAACCTAATCATGGCAGCGCTTGTTAACAGGAGCATAAATACGGATTGTATGTACTGCTTTAAGACCAGTCACCTGAAAGTTACTTCTGAGGAAGAAATTCCTTGGACGCTGGATGGAGAGTTTGGAGGAAAGCACAGGGAGGTGGATATTAAAAATCAAATGCAGGCGCTGCGTATCGTGGTGCCGGAGTAAATTTTTTAAACAGTATTCCATTTTTGGAATAAATAGGGTATAATAAATTGCAATTATTAATGTTATTAATTTAATGGAGGTAGATAAAAATGTTAGTATCAGCAACAGAAATGCTTCAAAAAGCAAAAGCCGGCCACTATGCAGTGGGACAGTTCAACATTAACAACCTTGAATGGACTAAAGCAATCCTGTTAACAGCACAGGAAAACAACTCACCTGTAATCTTAGGTGTATCTGAGGGCGCAGGAAAATACATGGGCGGATATGATGTTGTAGTTGGTATGGTGAACGGACTGATCAAGGATCAGAATATTACAGTTCCTGTAGCACTTCATCTTGATCATGGCAGCTATGAACACTGCTACAAATGTATCGAAGCAGGATTTTCTTCAGTAATGTTTGATGGTTCTCATTACCCCATTGAAGAAAATGTAGCTAAGACAAAAGAGCTGGTTGCAGCAGCACATGAAAAGGGAATCTCCATTGAAGCAGAAGTTGGTTCTATCGGTGGTGAGGAAGATGGCGTAATCGGTATGGGCGAATGTGCAGATCCCAACGAATGTAAAGCAATCGCTGATTTGGGAATTGATTTCCTTGCAGCAGGAATTGGAAATATTCATGGTAAATATCCTGCAAACTGGAAGGGATTATCTTTTGAAACACTGGATGCAATTCAGAAGTTAACAGGAGATATGCCGCTGGTACTTCACGGAGGTACAGGTATTCCTACGGAAATGATCCAGAAAGCAATTTCATTAGGTGTTGCTAAGATCAATGTTAATACAGAATGCCAGTTGTCATTTGCAGCAGCTACACGTAAGTATATTGAAGCAGGAAAGGATTTAGAAGGAAAGGGATTTGATCCTCGTAAGCTTCTTGCTCCTGGCTTTGAAGCAATTAAAGCAACAGTAAAAGAAAAAATGGAAATTTTTGGTTCTGTTAATAAAGCTTAAAGCAATAAATCCAAGTAAAAGTAAAGGCTGCCCATACGAAATGGACAGCCTTTATCTTAACATAAGGAAAGAGCACGAAGTGCGAAAGACGTTGTTTAACATAAGGAAAGAGCACGAAGTGCGAAAGACGCTGTTTAAATTAAGAATAGAAAAGGGATTATTGAGTATGAATATATTTAAAGAAATGGGGTTGTCTATTTACAGCTATAAAAGTTATGCAGAATTTTTGAAAAATAAAAAGGGCAAGGTATTTGGATTTGGTGTAATGCTGGCAGCGATTTATTTTCTGATTACTGTGGGAGTACCTGTCGTGCGGTTTTTTGGCGGAGAAAGCATCAGTTCTAAAATAGAAAATACAGTGCCTGACTTTGAGTTGTCAGATGGGGAATTATGGGTGGATGATGTTTTTGTCTATGATTACAGGGGTACTTATGTTGAAATTGATACAGACGCCCGATCTGTTCTTCGCAGTGCCTATGATATGCAGGATTTTTTAGATAATTATACCCAGGTAATCATGATGGATTCGGAAAAAATAATTGTGAAAGATAAAGGACAGGTGCAGCAGTATTATTTTTCTGAGTTAAATTTTGAATTTTCCAGAAGCGATTTGCTTTTGTTTGTTCCGTACGTTTATATTTTTTTGGCAGTATTTATGGTGATAGC
Organism: Lachnospiraceae bacterium UBA7199; assembly: GCA_002490775.1. Classification (GTDB taxonomy): domain Bacteria; phylum Bacillota; class Clostridia; order Lachnospirales; family Lachnospiraceae; genus Suilimivivens. Next base: position 53,063 of record DKUR01000022.1, read on the forward strand.
ATTTTTGTGGATGGAGATATGGTTTTTTGCAGGCGTATTGGTTGTCGCCTTGATTAGTATGATCGTGGCATCCTGCATGAAGGTAAAAATTTCCTTTGGAAAACTTTATCTTCTTAGCGTTTACAGCAGAACATTGCCTTTAATTATTAAAGCAGCAGTATCCTTCCTGCCTTTTGGAATTCCGTTCTTCTATATAATTAATATTGGATTATCTGTACTGATTGTGGGGCTTGCGCTGCAGAAGATCAAGCAGCAGCCACAGGCTCCGGCGGGGCCTCCCTATGGCGGTGGCACAGGTAATTATCCCGGTAATGATTTTTCATGGATGTGACTTGTAATTGAAGTGCTTACGAGGGAAAATATCTTTAGGGCATAAAATAAACGGATGGCTCGTTTTACGAGCCATCCGTTGCTTTTCCTATTATGTTTTATGCTTCTTCAGAAACAGATTGTTCCTGCATTTTCTGAATTTCAGAATCAAAGGAAAGCATAGGTTTTAGAGACGTGTTCGTCTTGGTGATCTTACGGGCAGTGTAGTTTTTGGTAATGGCAAATACGGTACCAGATAAGCACAGTACGCCAATCAAGTTGGGAATTGCCATTAAAGCATTTAAGGTATCTGCAATTGCCCAAGCCAGATCAAAGCTCATAGTAGCGCCAAATACAATGCAGACAACAAAAATCACTTTATATACAATAGTGGCTTTAGTGCCAAACAAATATTCACATGATTTGGTTCCGTAAAAAGACCATCCAAGCACTGTGGTAAATGCAAATAAGCTGATGGCGATGGCAACGAATCCCCCTGCCAAAGAGCCAAATCCTTGTGTTAATGCCTCGCTTACCAGAGAAGCGCCAGTTGATGAAGTTAAAAGTTCCCCTGTTTCTAAATTAATAAGACCAGAGCTTAAAATGGTAAAAGCAGTCAGCGTACAGACAACGATTGTATCAAAAAATACTTCGAAAATACCCCACATACCTTGTATAATAGGTTCTTTTACATTAGAAGCAGAGTGTACCATTACAGAAGAGCCAAGGCCGGCTTCGTTGGAAAACACTCCTCTTTTAAATCCCATTGTCATTGCCTGCTTAATCATAATGCCAGCAGTGGCGCCTGCAATAGGGCGGAGGCCGAAAGCATTTGTAAAGATAGCGCTAAAAACAGCAGGAACAGAAGTGATATTTAAAATAAGAACAATAATAGTTCCCAGTATGTAAACACATGCCATAAAAGGGACAATTTTTTCAGCAACATTTCCTATGGCCTTAATGCCCCCTAAAATAACAAGCGCCGCAACAACTGCAATAATAATGCCTGTTGCAAGAGGTGGAATACTAAAGGTGTCCTGAAGGGAGCTTGCGATTTCATGTACTTGTGTCATATTACCGATTCCAAAAGAAGCAAATACACAAAACAGAGCAAACAAAATAGCCAGAGGCTTTGCAAAAATGCCAATGAACTTTTTATTTTTTAACCCGTCCTGAAGATAATACATGGCACCGCCAGACCATTCATTTTTAGAATTTTTGCGGCGGTAATAAATACCCAGCACATTTTCGGAATAGTTGGTCATCATTCCAAAAACAGCAGAAAGCCACATCCAGAATACAGCACCTGCACCACCGGTAATGATTGCGCCTGCGACACCGGCAATATTTCCTACGCCGATGGTTGCAGCCAGTGCAGTTGAAAGAGCCTGAAATTGAGAGATGGACTGTTCTTCCTTGCCAGTGTGGGCAGTTACATGCTTTTTCTTAAAGATGGCGAGAAAAGTTTCGTTCATCCAGTGTTTAATCCGTGTAATTTGAAAGAATTTCATACCCACGGTTAAATAAATGCCTGTGCCGATAATTAATATCAGCATGGGAATTCCCCACACCACATTGTTTATGGCAGAATTCACATTTGAAATCACGTTCATTACATTTTCCATAAAATTTCCTCCGTCATAAGCTTAGATAATGAAACAATTATAAAAAAAGAGAATTTACTTTTTAGTAAATCCTCTTTGATTACCCCTATACTATACAGGAAAAAGGAGAAAAGTACAAGAAAAACTTAAAAAGTCCTGTAGAAAGGGAGGATGCCAAGTAAACCTGCGGCTACTTGGCATTTATTATGAAAAAGTTATTAATAAATCAATTACTTTGATGTTGGCGTTTACTTCTTTTTTTGTATCTTATGGTATTAGTATAGAATAGAGAAATGTCTAAAGAATGTAATACTGATTAAGTTTTTTTAAATTAAATATGAACAAAATATGAATGGACAAGTTAGAAATGCAGGAGAACAAATGGTAAGGTTTTACTCCTTTCGGAGAAGTGCCTAACACTTCTCCGGTTCCGGATATTCCACTCCAAAACAATCTACAGTAACAGTTTTTAGCCTTTGATCCTTAAGTGGACGGTCAGAATAATCAGTTGCAGTTTCCGCAATTTTATTTACAACATCCATACCTTCGATTATCTTGCCAAAAGCAGCGTAGGAGCCATCTAAATGAGGTGATGTCTTGTGCATGATAAAAAACTGGGAGCCTGCTGAGTCAGGCGCCATGCTTCTTGCCATAGAAAGAACGCCTTCAGTATGCTTTAAATTATTTTCAAAACCGTTTGAGGAAAATTCTCCTTTAATGCTGTAACCGGGGCCGCCGCAGCCTGTTCCTTCCGGATCGCCGCCCTGAATCATAAAACCGCGGATTACCCGATGAAAGATCAGTCCGTCATAAAAGTTTTTGTTGATCAGGCTGATAAAGTTGTTTACAGAAACAGGAGCAATTTCAGGATAAAGCTCTGCTTTCATGATATCTCCATTTTCCATTGTAAAGGTTACGATGGGATTTTGCGCCATAATGTTAACTTCCTTTCTTTTTGATAATATGATGTGATAAGATATAGCTATGGTACATATTTTATATGAATTGAAAGGACTTGACAATGTTAAAATGTATTTTGCTTTTCTTGTCGGAATATTATTATAAAATTGTTTTAGAGCGTATCGAGGAGATCAGGGAAAAAACAGAACCCTATGGTGTAGAGGTATTGCTGGAGAAAGTACCGCGTACCCTGGAAGATGGTTTGACAGATTATGAGGGGATTATGGAAAGGATAAAGAATACACTGATCATTACGGATGATGCTAGGACGGTTGATAAATTGCTAAAGGAAAAGCGGTATGTGGTAGTCCTTTATCATGAAAGAAACAGGCAGCAGTGTTTTCCGGCAGTGCGCTATGGGGTGGAGGATTTGTTTCAGTTGGAATATCAATCTTTTGAGCAGGTATATTTAAGACTTGCCGGCCTTCCCTGGGAGATTCTCCGGACAGAAAGGCTTTTGGTGCGGGAAAGTACATTAGAGGATGTGGAGGAATTTTACCGGATTTACAGTGATCCATCCATTACCCGCTATATGGAAGACCTTTATAAGGATAAAGATGCGGAAAAGGCGTATATGCAGTCGTATATTGATCAGATTTATGGCTTTTATGGCTATGGTTTGTGGACGGTTATTTTAAAAGAAAACGGTAGAATCATTGGGCGTGCAGGGCTCAGTGTGAGAGAAGGATATGAGATACCTGAACTTGGATTTTTAATTGATGTATCTTACCAGAGGCGAGGCTTAGGATTCGAAGTGTGCAGCGGGATTTTAAAATATGCGGAAGAAGAACTGGAATTTGAAAAGGTTCAGGCACTGGTAGATGAAAGAAATATGGCTTCTATAGGATTGATGAAAAAACTGGGCTTTGCCTTTGAGAAAGATGTGAAAGTGAATGAACAGGACTATAGGCTTTATATAAAAAAGCTGTTGACAGAATAGAAACAGAGTGATATTATGCAATACGTAAAGCAAAGGCGCTGCGGAATAACCGTGGCGCTTTTTGATTGTAGGATTAAAAAAGCGGAGCAAAGGAGCTTGTATGGAAGTTTCCCAGCTCTGCTTTTTTAGTTAAATAAAGAATATCCTGCAAAAGGGGATTCTAACATGAGGAGGAAAAAATTTATGACAGAAGAAATTATGAGTGCTGTAAGCAGTCAAGTATTTGGCGTATGGTTCCTAATTGGAGCAGCGCTGGTGTTCTGGATGCAGGCAGGTTTTGCAATGGTGGAGACAGGATTTACCAGAGCCAAAAATGCAGGCAATATTCTAATGAAAAATCTGATGGATTTCTGCATTGGAACCGTTGTCTTTATTTTGATTGGTTTTAGTCTGCTGCTGGGTGAAGACATGGCTGGACTGATTGGAAAACCGGGGTTTGATATTTTTACAAGTTATGAAAGTTTTGACTGGTCCAATTTTGTATTTAACCTTGTGTTCTGTGCAACCACTGCAACAATTGTTTCCGGAGCAATGGCAGAAAGAACAAAATTCTTATCCTACTGTATTTACTCAGGAGTGATTTCTGCGCTGATTTATCCTATTGAGGCACACTGGATCTGGGGCGGCGGCTGGCTGGCACAGCTTGGATTCCATGACTTTGCAGGCTCCTGCGCCATTCATATGGTGGGCGGTATTTCCGCGTTAATTGGCGCCAAACTGCTTGGTCCCCGTATTGGTAAGTTTGTTACAGATAAAAAGGGAAAAGTAACTAAGGTAAATGCATTTCCGGGACATAATCTTCCTATCGGCTGTCTTGGCGTATTTATTTTGTGGCTGGGATGGTATGGATTTAACGGAGCAGCATGCACCAGTGTAGAACAGCTCGGTTCTGTATTTGTGACAACAACCATTGCACCTGCAATTGCAACAGTGGTATGTATGATCTTCACATGGATCAAATATGGAAAGCCTGATGTTTCCATGTGCTTAAATGCTTCCCTGGCCGGTCTGGTAGCAATCACTGCCCCCTGTGATGTGACGGATGTGACAGGTGCACTGATCATAGGTGCTGTGGCAGGTCTGCTGGTGGTATTTGGTGTCTGGTTCTTAGACTATAAACTACATATTGATGATCCAGTAGGCGCTGTGGCAGTACACTGCTTAAACGGTATTTGGGGCACCATTGCAGTTGGCCTGTTTGCAACCACTTCTGCTCCCGGAAATGACAGTATTACAGGACTTTTCTATGGCGGCGGATTTAAGCAGCTTGGCCTGCAGCTATTAGGTTTTGCAGCCGTGGCAGCTTGGACGACAGTTACAATCACTATTACCTTTCTTGTGATTAAGGCGATAGCAGGTCTTAGGGCCTCCCAGGAAGAGGAAATTGTGGGACTGGATTCCTGTGAGCATGGTTTGACTTCTGCCTATGCTGGCTTCAGTATTATGGATATTTCCAATACAATGACTATGGAAATCAATGAAAACACAGATCTTGGAACCGAGGATTATGTCAGTGCTTCTGATGCACAAAAGGATGCAGCAGTCAAGGTGGCTGCACCGGTTATCGGGACAACAGGCATTTATAAGGTAGCTATTATTGCAAGGTTGTCCAGGTATGATCATTTAAAGAAGGCAATGAATGATTTGGGTGTAACTGGCATGACAGTAACTCAGGTTATGGGCTGCGGTATCCAGAAGGGTGCAGGAGAAATGTACAGAGGTGTGGAAGTGGATGCAACATTGATTCCCAAGGTCAAAGTTGAAGTGGTTGTCAGCAAAATTCCTGTTGAGACAGTTATTGAAGCGGCAAAGAAGGCTCTTTATACCGGCCATATTGGAGATGGCAAGATTTTTGTTTACAATGTGGATAAGGTGGTTAAGGTCCGTACAGGAGAAGAGGATTTTGCGGCCTTGCAGGATGTAGAATAAAACGCTTTTATCTAATCCCTTAGTTTAGTATATATAAAGCAATGCTCCGGGTACTTCCACTGCCCGGGGCTTTGCTTTTGGCATGAGATTTCCAAGCCTGCCTTTGAAGGCACGAAATTGTTGACAATACAAAGGGTTTGTGATAGGCTAACACTATCTTAGATGATTGGAAAAAGCAGTGACGAAGAGAGTAGGTACAGGGAAGCTTTACAGAGAATGTTTCCAGTGGGCGGATGGAAAGCCTTAGGCTGAGAGAAACAAGGTGGAAATGGACTGAACATGGCTTCTGAGCAGTGCACCGATCCGGCTTGGATAAGTCGGTTAGATTGCAACAGGTCCGCCTGTTACAGCGGGAGGGTATATTTGTACCTGCAGAGGTTTTTGCCGCGAGGCAGAGATGAAAAGAAGTGGTACCACGGCATATTGGCTGTCTTCTATCGTTAGATGGAAGGCAGTTTTTTATCTTATATTTTTATAAAGTAGAGCCTTCCGGGGCATACTCTGCACAAAAAAGAGAAAGGAATGGTCAGAAATGAGCAAAGGAAAGTATTACATTACAACAGCAATTGCCTATACGTCAGGCAAGCCGCATATTGGCAATAGCTATGAGATTGTACTGGCTGACAGTATTGCAAGATTTAAAAGGAAAGATGGATATGATGTGTTTTTTCAGACCGGTACAGACGAGCATGGGCAGAAGATTGAATTAAAAGCACAGGAAGCAGGGATTACCCCAAAGGAATTCGTAGACGGAGTTGCAGGGACGATCAAAGAATTATGGGATTTGATGGATACCTCTTACGACCGTTTTATCCGTACAACAGATGAGTTTCATGAAAAACAGGTTCAAAAAATATTTAAAAAGCTTTATGATCAGGGAGATATTTATAAGGGCTCCTATGAGGGACTTTATTGTACACCCTGTGAGTCTTTTTGGACTGAGTCGCAGTTAGTTGATGGGAAATGCCCTGATTGTGGGCGGGAGGTAAAGCCGGCCAGAGAGGAAGCATATTTCTTTAAAATGAGCAAGTATGCAGATAAACTAATTGCACATATTAACAATCATCCTGAATTTATTCAGCCTGTATCCCGCAAAAATGAAATGATGAATAATTTTCTTCTGCCGGGGCTGCAGGATCTTTGCGTATCAAGAACTTCCTTTAAATGGGGAATTCCTGTAGATTTTGACAATAAGCATGTAGTGTATGTGTGGCTGGATGCACTTACCAACTATATTACAGGGATTGGATATGACTGTGATGGAAACAGTACTGATCAGTATCAGAAGCTTTGGCCCGCAGATCTGCACTTAATAGGAAAGGATATTATCCGGTTTCATACCATTTACTGGCCGATCTTTTTGATGGCCTTAGGCGAGCCTCTGCCGAAGCAGATTTTTGGGCACCCCTGGCTTTTACAGGGAGACGGCAAAATGAGTAAATCCAAAGGAAACGTAATTTACGCAGATGACCTTGTTACTTTCTTTGGGGTAGATGCTGTCCGCTATTTTGTGCTTCATGAGATGCCTTTTGAAAATGATGGAACTATTTCATGGGAACTGCTTGTGGAGAGAATTAATTCTGACCTTGCCAATACCCTTGGTAATCTGGTAAACAGAACGATTTCTATGAGCAATAAGTACTTTGGCGGTATTGTGGCTGACAGAAAAGTCAGTGATGCAGTAGATGAGGAGCTGAAAACAGTGGCGGTGGCTGCCTATGATAAAGTTACAGCCAAGATGGAAGAACTGCGGGTAGCAGATGCACTTACAGAGATATTTGCATTGTTCAAACGCTGTAATAAATATATTGATGAAACAGAGCCCTGGGTGCTTGCAAAGGACGAAGCGAAAGAAGACCGTCTTGCCACCGTACTTTATAATTTAGTGGAAAGTATTGTGATTGGCGCTTCCCTGCTGGAGCCATATATGCCTGCAACAGCAAAGAAAATCGCAGGACAACTCAATACCAAACTCCGCGGTTTTGAAGAGCTTAACAGTTTTGGGGCATATCCTTCCGGAAATAAAGTGACGGAAAAGCCGGAAATTTTATTTGCAAGGCTGGATGTAAAGGAAGTAGTTGAGAAAGCCGATGCTATGTTTGCTGAAAGGCAGGCAGCACAGGGACAAAATGCAGATGGGGATAAGGAGCAGACAAAGGATACAGCGAAGGTGATTGATATTGAACCCAAAGAGGAGATTACCTATGATTTGTTTGATAAAATGCAGTTTCAGGTAGGTGAGATCATTGCCTGTGAAGAGGTGCCTAAATCTAAAAAGCTTCTGTGCTCAAAGGTTCGTATCGGCAGTCAGGTTAAGCAGATTGTCTCGGGAATCAAACAGCATTACAGTGCGGAAGAAATGGTGGGGAAAAAGGTTATGGTGCTGGTAAACTTAAAGCCTGCAACATTAGCAGGAGTTGTCTCGGAAGGAATGCTGCTTTGTGCCGAGGATGCAGAAGGAAATCTGGCGCTGCTTACACCTGAGAAGGAAATGCCTGCAGGGGCGGAAATCTGCTAATAGAATTCACGAGGGAAAGGTTGATATTTCCCGATTTTCAAAGCGGGGAATTAGTTGGGAGGTTACAATGGTAAAAAAGGAAGAGATTACATTTGACTCCAGAGATGGAAAGTCAAAGATCCATGCGCTCAGGTGGGTGCCGGAAGGAAAAATTGTATGTATTGTACAGATTGTGCATGGCATGGCAGAATACATTGAACGGTATGATGCACTGGCTCAGTATCTTGGGGAGAAGGGGATACTGGTAACAGGAGACGATCATTTAGGTCACGGGAAAAGTGTGGGTAAAGACGGCGTCTATGGGTATTTTTGCGATCAAGATCCGGCTACGGTGGTAGTCAGGGATGTACACCGTCTGAAAAAGATTACCCAGGAAGAATATCCGGGCATCCCATATGTACTTCTTGGCCACAGTATGGGATCTTTTATTCTGCGCAATTACCTTTTTAAATATGGAACAGGAATACAGGGCGCTATTATATGCGGAACCGGATCACAGCCAAAGGTATTAGTGAAATTCTGCAGGCTGATTGCAGCGGTACAAGGGCTTTTCCTAGGGGAAAAGCACGTGGCTAAAATGATCGATCACTTAGCTTTCGGCTCTTATAATAAAAAAATACCGGATGCCAAAACAGCGTTTGACTGGCTGTGTACAGATGAAAAGGTAGTAGATGCATACATGAGTGATGATTTATGCGGCTTTACCTTTACAGTAAATGGGTTTAAAACCTTATTTACTTTGCTGGACAGACTGAATCAGGAAGAAAATTTAAATGCAATGCCTAAAGAACTGCCAGTGCATTTTATTGCAGGGGATATGGACCCTGTAGGCAATTATGGCGAGGGAGTAAAAAAGGCATACAAAGACTTTGAAAAAGCAGGCATGAAAAAAATATCTTTAAAGCTTTATGCAGGCGGCAGACATGAGCTGTTAAATGAAAAAAACAAGCAGCAGGTGTATGAGGATATTTATCCCTGGATTATGGAAAGGGTAAAAGAGTATTAAAGGCTCGGGAAAGGCATGGTTCGGTGTGAAGGTAAAAGGTGGAATTCTAATATTTTTAGCGATATTGCTTATTGGGTTTGTATGGATTTCAATGCCTGCAGCAGCAAATGAAAAAACTTCTGATGAAGATACAACGGATGTTACCCAGCAGGTGAAAAAGCTGTTTGGGGCAGTATTTGAAAACATTGATCAGGAAAAGGCTTCTGATGCATTTGCATTTTTAAAGGAAAAAATAGCACAGGGAGAGCTGACTACTGAAGAAGGGCTTTCAAATGCATTGGAGGAAGGCAAAGAGAAATTCGGTGTTGAGATCAGCGAAGCCGATGCCAAAGAACTGGTAGAGACGATGGAAAAGCTTGAAGGCATGGGATTTTCAGCAGAATATGTGCTGGATAAAACAGAAGGTCTGTATAAGGAGTATGGAGCAGAGTTTGTAGATCATGTGGATGAAGTACTTACAGGCGCGGTAAAAAATGCAGTATCTGGTGCAGTGAGCAGTTTTTTTGAAAATCTGGCAAGCTCAGTTAAAGATTTTTTTACAGGCTTATTTTCCTGAGTATTTCGTTGTAATTGGGAATAAATTTAAGGCATGTTTGAAACAATAGCTGTAAAATGACTTAATTTGGAGGTATGATATGAAGATTGCATTTTATGGTACAAAACCCTATGATAAAATTTGGTTTGAGCCAATGGGAAAGGAATATGGATTTGATATTCATTTTATTGAAGCTGCCTGCAATCAGGAAACGATTTTTATGGCCAAAGGCTATGACGCAATCTGTATTTTTGTAAATGATTATGTAGATGCTCAAATGATAGATGTTTTGTATGAAATGAAAGTAAAAGCTATTTTACTGCGCAGCGCAGGGTTTAATAACGTAGATGTAAAAGCGGCGGAGGATAAGATTGTTATTTTAAGAGTGCCCAGCTATTCACCTGAGGCGGTGGCTGAATTTTCTATGGCGCTTCTGCTTACGGTAAACAGGCTGACGCACAAGGCGTATAACAGAACAAGAGAATTTAATATGAGTCTGAACGGTCTTATGGGAATGGATCTGTATGAAAAGACGGCAGGTGTAATTGGAACCGGGAAGATCGGACAATCAATGATCAGAATATTAAATGGTTTCCAGATGCATGTGCTTTGTTATGATCCATATCCGGTGGAAGGACTGGATGCGGAATATGTGTCTTTGGAAGAAATTTTTAAGAGATCAGATATAATCAGCCTTCACTGTCCGCTTACTTCTGATACAAAGCATTTGATCAATAAAGATACGATTGCAATGATGAAAAAAGGGATTTATCTGGTAAATACATCAAGGGGAGCATTGATTGATACAGAGGCGTTGATTGATGGTATGCTGGAGGGAAAATTCGGCGGTGTAGGGCTTGATGTTTATGAGGAAGAGGAAGGTGTTTTTTATGAAGACAGATCCAGTGATATCATTGTAGATGATCATCTTGCACGCCTTATGACCTTTCCTAATGTACTTGTTACCTCCCATATGGGATTCTTTACAAAGGAAGCCATGCAGGCGATTGCCCATACCACTCTTGAAAATGCTTATGCGTTGGAAAACGGGCTGCCGCTTGTCAATCAGGTAGGGACAGAAATGGTACTTTAGTATTGGATTTTTAGAAATATTGCAGTATAATAAAAAGTAACCCCTGATACTTTGATTGTAATGCAGAATATCTTCTGATATAATTATATACTAGCAATACAGGAGAGGGCAGTGCAATGGAGCAGGAGTTACCTTATGAAATACGTTTTGCAGGCCGGGATGAATGGGAAGAGGCTATGGGACTGGCGTGGAAAACATTTCTGGAATTTGAAGCTGATGATTATACGTTGGAAGGAATTAGAAACTTTGAGGATTTTATCACTGATTCTGGACTAAAGCGGATGTTTGATATGGGTGCCTATCAGATGATATCAGCATTTGATCAGAGAAAAATGATAGGTATGATCACACTGCGTAATGAAATGCATATCTCGCTTCTTTTTGTAGACAGAAGTTATCACAGGCACGGAGTAGGCAGGGCCTTAGTTGAACGTATGGCTGATTATGCAAAGACGGAATTGGGACAGGAGCGCCTGACGGTAAATGCGTCCCCCTATGGCGTAGGATTTTACCATAAAATAGGGTTTAAGGATTTAGAACCAGAGAAGCAGCAGGATGGAATAATCTATACACCTATGTATTATGAATTATAGGCATAAATAAAACTTGACATAAGATAAGAAAGAGGAGCAGGATGGGGAAATTATTTAATTTGGACAGCCCTGTGTTTAGTTTTTTGAATAAGGCAGCAGACTTGATCTGGCTGAACATTTTAACATTTATATGCTGTATTCCGGTTTTTACAGTAGGTGCATCAATGACAGCATTAAATTATGTGGTCCTTAAAATGGTTAGAAATGAAGAAGGGTATATTACCAGATCTTTTTTTAAGTCCTTTAAACAAAACTTTAAGCAGGCCACAATCATTTGGTTGATTTTGCTGGTTGTAATAATGATACTGGCAGGTGATTTTTACATTTTACGATTTGCATTGTTTGAATTTCCTACTTGGATAAAGGTAGCACTGCTTGCAGTTGTGGTTTTATTTTTGATTTCGGTCATGCATTTATTTCCAGCACTTGCAAAGTTTGACAATACAATTAAAAATACATTTAAAAACTCTTTTTTAATGGGGATATTAAGTCTCCCTAAGACGATACTTATGATTTTCTGCTGGGCAGCGCCAACTGTGATCGGCCTTATGGTCTACCAGATCATGCCGCTGGTATTTGCATTTGGGATATCACTGCCGGCATATATGTGTGCACTTTTATATAATAAAACATTTAAAAGATTTGAACCTGAAGAGGTACAGGCGGATGACACTGAGTGGTCTGTTCTTTCAGAAGAAGAAAAAGAAACGGTACCTGAAATGTCTACTGTAGAAGTACAGGATGCAAAAGAAAAGAACTGAGGCAGATCAGCAAGGCGGATTGTGTGGTGAGAACGGGATGAAAGAAGATCATGGAAAATTAATAATGCAGTGGCTGCTGCCTTTTGCAATTGCAGTTATTGTGGTATTGATAATGTTTTTTAATTTTTCAGTAAAAACGAAACGAGAAGCGGCTGAAACAGTTGAAAACAAAATTGAGGAAGTTGCGGAGAAGTATGCACTGAAGGTGAAAGGGGATCTTCTTAGTATTTGTCTGGTAGGAAAGACTTCGGCACAAGTGATTTCACAGCAAAGCCCGTCTGATAGTGAGGTTATACAGCAGCTTTTAGCGTCAATTGCAGATAATACTGAAATATGTGAAGTCATTTATTGCGATAAAGATGGAAATGCCACGGATCACCAGGGAAACAAGGTTGATTTTGGAGTAAATGGCTACATAGAAAAACTGGAAAAAGATCCAAAAATAGATTATTTATTTGAAAAAGAGGATGCGATTACCGGAGCTGCATCTATTATTATAGGAGTTCCTGTAGGAGAAGCAGGAGGCAGTCTTTTGCTTTTTTATCCATTAAAGCACTTGGAAACAATTACAGAAATGAGTGGTGAATTTAATGATTCAGCTTTTCTCTCTATTATTAATACAGAGGGGGATATATTTCAGGCTGTAGACAGGGAAAGTAACTTTTTAAAAGGCAGCAACATTTGGTCGAATGTTGATAAAGAGTATCAGAACGATACCTCAAAGGCAAGAGTCAGGATGCAGAATAATAAAACAGGCAGCTTTATAACGATGGCGGACGGCGAGATGAGAACACTTGTATATACGCCCATCGGGGTAGAAGACTGGGTGCTGCTTATCGGAATAGATCAGTCTTACGTAGAATACAGTCAGGAAATTATTTTTTCAAGGTCAATTAGAAGATTGTATCAGCTGCTTGGAGTTACATTTTTGTTTGTTACGCTGATTGCTGTAGTAAATTATATAGGGAAGGTCAGAAATGCAGAGAAAAACAAAACGCTTCAGGAAAAAGCAGATACGGATCTTTTGACAGGTCTTAACAATAAGCTGGCAACAGAGCGGAAGATTAAGGAATATATGGCCCAGAATCAGGATAAGATTGGTATGCTGTTTCTAATTGATATTGATAACTTTAAGAAAATCAATGACACAATGGGGCATGCTTTTGGTGACGAGGTTTTGCGCTCCTTAGGAAAGCAGATCGGAGTAAACTTCAGAGTTACAGATATTATTGGGCGTGTTGGCGGCGATGAATTTATGGTTTTTTTAAAGGACTTACAGAAAGATGAAGTTGTTTTAAAAGAAGCCAGAAAACTGGACTATTTCTTTAAACATTTTGAAGTAGGCGAATATGTGAAATATTCTGCCACTGCCAGTATTGGAGCCGCAGTATTTCCGGCAGACGGAAATGATTTTGAGTCTTTATATAAATCGGCTGATCAGGCGGTTTACAAAGCAAAGAAACGTGGAAAAAATCAGATTGCATTTTTTGATGACAGGGACAGAAAACAGTAATTGTACAAAGTGCCTATTGAATGACATTTTTTTTGGTCAAGTTGTTGGGTAATATAAAAATATTTGATCTTTATAAGCATTTTTTACAATGGATAATAAAATCTTTGTGGAATAGTAGCATAGTCAATTCACAAAAACTCATGTATACTGATTTCAGACTTAATTCAGAATTAATTATTTTAAGGAGGCAAATAAAAATGGCAAGTTTATCTTTAAAAAATATCTGCAAAGTGTATCCCAACGGATTTGAAGCTGTGAAAGACTTCAATCTTGAAATTAAGGATCAGGAATTCATTATCTTTGTAGGTCCTTCAGGATGTGGTAAATCCACTACACTGCGTATGGTTGCAGGTTTGGAAGATATTTCTTCCGGCGAACTTAAAATCGGTGACAGAGTAGTTAATGATGTTGAACCTAAAGACAGAGATATCGCAATGGTATTCCAGAACTACGCTTTGTATCCTCATATGTCAGTATATGATAACATGGCTTTCGGTCTTAAGTTAAGAAAAGTTCCGAAAGATGAAATTGATAAGATGGTTAAAGAGGCAGCTAAGATCCTTGATTTGACAGCTCTTCTTGATCGTAAGCCCAAGGCTTTGTCCGGTGGTCAGAGACAGCGTGTTGCTATGGGACGTGCAATTGTTCGTAATCCTAAGGTATTCCTTATGGATGAGCCGCTTTCAAACTTGGATGCTAAGCTTCGTGTGCAGATGCGTATAGAGATCGCTAAATTGCATCAGAGATTAGGTACCACCATTATTTATGTAACACATGACCAGACAGAAGCTATGACACTTGGTGATAGAATCGTAGTTATGAAGGATGGTGTAATTCAGCAGGTAGATACACCTCAGAATCTGTATGAGAAGCCCGCTAACTTATTCGTAGCTGGATTTATGGGATCACCTCAGATGAACTTCCTTGATGCTACAGTAGAGGTAAGCGGTGATGTAGCAAGCCTTAAAGTTGCTGGCAACAGCATTCCTCTTCCTCCGGTAAAATCTAAGAAGCTGATTGATGGCGGTTATGCTGGAAAGACAGTTACTTTTGGTATCCGTCCTGAAGATGTATATGATTCAGAAATGTTTATTGAAACAGCTAAGTGCGTGTTTGAATCTACCATCAAGGTTTATGAATTACTTGGTGCAGAAGTTTACTTGTACTTTGATCTGGCTGAGTTCCCTATCACAGCAAGAGTTGACTCTCGTACAACAGCTAGACCTGGCGATGCAGTTAAGTTTGCATTTGATGTTGAGAAGATTCACGTATTTGATAAAGAAACAGAGCAGGTTATTACCAACTAGTAATAGAAAAGAAAAGGGATGCCAAAAGCATCCCTTTTTTTAACAAAACTTTTTTAATTACTGCATACTTGGAAAGGGCGTGAAAAGATGATTTCAGTACAGGTTATGGCAAATTGCATTAATGAGTTAAAGGCAATTACAAAAACAGATCTGGCGGTATTTGGAATAGATGGAGCAGTAGTGACAGCCACATTTGATGCCAGTATTATTTCAGAAGAACTGGTCAGAGGATTTTCCGATTCTCCTGCGGATGGACAGGTGATTGGAAAAGACCATTTGCTAAAAATAATGGATGAAGGAGAACTTGTATACGTACTGGTAGCACGAGGAAATAATGATGAAACGTATCTTATTGGAAAGATTGCAGTAAGTCAGATTCAGCAGCTTATTGTAGCATATAAGGAACGTTTCGACCGGAATAATTTTTTCCAGAATTTACTGATGGATAACCTGCTTTTAGTGGATATGTATAATAGAGCTAAGAAGCTTCATGTTGAGGCGGTGATGCCCAGAGTAGTGGTCATTATTGAAATTGGCGCTGAAAAGGACAATATGGCTGCAGAGCTTTTGCATGAGTTATTTTCTTCCCAATCCGGTGATTTCATAACAGCGGTAGATGAAAGTAATGTAATATTGATTAAAGCATTAAAGCCTGAAGATGGGTATGAGGTAGTTGATAAAGCGGCACAGATGATAGTTGATATGATGAATACGGAAGCTATGCTGAACGTGAGAGTGGCCTATGGGACTATTGTACAGGAGTTGAAAGATGTGTCCAAATCCTACAAGGAGGCTATGGTTGCTTTGGATGTAGGAAAGATATTTTATGCGGAAAAAAAGGTAAATGCTTATGGAAGGCTAGGGATTGGACGTCTCATTTATCAATTGCCTGCGAATTTGTGCAAAATATTTATTGATGAAATTTTTGGGGATAATAATCCGGGAGAATTTGATGAGGAAATTATTACCACAGTGAATAAATTTTTTGAAAATAACCTGAATGTCTCTGAAACATCCAGACAGTTGTTTGTACACCGAAATACCTTAGTTTACAGGGTGGAAAAGCTTCAAAAAAGTACAGGGCTGGATGTACGTACCTTTGATGATGCGTTGACATTTAAGATAGCCATGATGGTATATAATTATATGCAGTTTTTAAACAGTGAAGAGAAATAAGAATAGTGGATAAAAGCAGATAGATGGAATGAACAACCTTATCCTGGAATACAATAGTAGAGAACTGTTGGGAGGGATGAGGTTGTTTTTATATGAAAAGAAAATAAGATATCTTTCAAGATATCAAAATGGAAAAAGGGAAAGCGGGGCAGGATTTATCAAGATACTTCGGGAAAGGGATGCCTATACTTTGGACATACATATACAGTCGGATTTAAAAGGATTAAATGGAAATTATACATTGCTGCTTTTATTGGAGAACAAGGAAATTGCCTGGGAAAAAATATTTCTCAAAGAAGGAAAGGGCGTCATTCAAAGAAAAATTATATTACAGGGCGAAATGCTGCGTGTGGAAAAAGATTTTTATAAAGAAGAAGCTTTGTGCGGAATTAAGCTGTTTCTTGATGGGCAAAGCTGGATAAGCGGAAATTTTACAGAACAAAGGAAGGAAACAGCAGTGGCTGAAGTGAGCGAAAAAAAGGAGGCATCTGATAGGATAAGGAGCGGGTTGGATGAGAAAACCTCAGAGGACTGGCAGCAGCCGGTACGTTTCAGGAATTGTCCTTATGCCCAGGAAAAAGTAAGACAAAGAGAAGATCTGCATGCAGCAGTCAGGAAGGAACAGACGGATATAGATGTGGAAGATCAATATGCAGAAGAAAAAGAGATAAGCAAGAAACAGGTAATAAAGATTGGACAGCTTGTTTTTGAAGATAAGTGGGAGCAGCTTCAGCATAATTATCAGACAGTACATCCTTTTGATGATCAGAGAATCTTTTTATCCATAGAGCCAAAAGATTTTGTAATTCTTCAGGCACCATTTCAAAAGCTGGTAAATAACAGTTTTCTTTTACATGGCTTTTATAATTACAGGCATTTAATCTTAGGGCCAGACAAAGAACTTGGTGGTGAAGGAAAGATCAGCTTTTATTTAGGGGTGCCGGGAACTTATTTTGACAGGGAAAAGATGGTTGCTGTTATGTTTGGATTTGAAGGCTTTGAATGTGCAGGAGCCGTTGAAGTCGGAAAATTTGGCTATTACATGAGACGAGTGGAATTGTAAAGGGATTCATGCTATAATGAGCCTTGGCGTAACAGAAGAAAAACCATGCGCTTTATCCTCAGGGAAACTGCCATGCGTTACCTGAACAGTTAACTAGGACCAGGCACCCTTGCGGCACATGGAAATTTCTGTTTAGTGCTGCTTTGTTCCCAACCTGACACGATTCACAGACATCCATTGCGCAAGACCCAATCTTCAAACGCCACTTATTCAGGGCAGCCATGACAGCTTCCCTGAATACAAAGCTGCATGGTTTGAAATGCCTTCTTGTAGTATATGGGTTTTTGGTTGGTTTGTCAACCAGAATGCAAAACAGGAGAAAAAGATGCTGATTGCCGGTTTAAATAAGACAACACTTTTAGATTACCCAGGGTGTGTTGCTGCTACTATTTTTGTAGGAGGGTGTAATTTTAGATGCCCTTTCTGTCACAATGGTGGTCTGGTGCTTGGACCTTTATCACAGCAATTGTATTCAGAAGAAGAAATTCTGGCTTTTTTACAAAAAAGAAAAAATGTGCTTAAGGGCGTATGCGTTACAGGTGGAGAGCCAACCCTTCAGGCAGATTTACCAGAGTTTTTGTCGAAAGTGAAAGAGATGGGATATCGGGTAAAATTGGACACCAATGGGTATAAGCCGGATGTATTGGAAGAATTGCTGGGGAAAAAATTGCTGGATTATGTGGCGATGGATATCAAAAATTGTCCGGAAAAGTATGCTGTGACAGTGGGGATGCGCACTAGGGAAAGCTGGCAGCAAATACACAGTTCCATTAAAATTTTAAAGGCGTCCTCCATCCCATATGAATTTCGCACAACAGTGGTAAAAGAACTGCATACAAAAGAAGATTTGATCAAAATAGGGGAATGGATTAAAGGATGTTCCTTTTATTATCTACAACAGTATCAGGATAATGAAAATATGCTCTGCAGAGTTGCGCACAGGGGTGAGGATGCTCTGGTCTTGGAAGAGGAGGCGTCTATATCTGACTTTGAATATTTTCATGGATATGCCAAAGAAGAAATGGAACAGATGGCCGATGCGGTAAGACAAGTGCCGGGGATGACGGGGCAAGTCATTTTACGAGGGATATAAGTATGACAGAACAGGAAAAATACATGAAAGAGGCTTTGAAGCAGGCGAAGAAGGCTTATGATTTAGGTGAAGTTCCCATTGGCTGTGTGATCGTTTATGAGGGAAAAATCATAGGCCGGGGATATAATCGTAGAAATACGGACAAGAATACTCTTGCACATGCGGAAATCACTGCAATTAACAAGGCAAGTAAAAAAATAGGGGACTGGCGGCTGGAGGGATGCACTCTTTATGTAACGCTGGAACCTTGCCAAATGTGTGCGGGGGCGATTGTACAGGCCAGAATTGATCAGGTGGTTATGGGGAGTATGAACCCTAAAGCCGGATGTGGAGGCTCCATATTAAATATTCTGGAGATGCCGGAGTTTAATCATCAGGTGAAGGTGGTAAGAGGAGTGCTGGAGGAAGAATGTTCCCATATGCTGACTACTTTCTTTAAAGAACTTCGAATTAGAAATAAACTGGAAAAAGAGCACTTAACATAGGATGCCTGCGAAACGCGGCGTCCTTCGTTATTGTTTGATATAATACTTGACATATATAGTTTGTCTATATATAATATAGAAAATAGATATATAGATAAACTATATATAGGAGGAAAATGATGGCTGTTGATAAAACACTGGTATCTGGAAGCATGGCTATGCTGCTGCTAAAATTATTATCGGAAAAGGATATGTATGGTTATGAAATGATTGATACCTTAAGGAAGCGTTCTCAAAATGTCTTTGAACTGAAGGCTGGAAGCATGTACCCATTGCTGCATAGTCTGGAGGAGAAAAATCTTCTTACCTCATATGAAAAAGAGGTGCTCGGAAAGGTAAGAAAATACTATAGTATTACCAGAGAAGGAAGAAAAGCACTTGGAAGGAAAGAGGAAGAATGGAAGGAGTATTCTCAGGCAGTATTGCAGGTATTGTCGTGTTCTGCCTAATGGAATAGCTTTGCAGGAAAATGGCAGCGTAGGTTGGGAAGAAAGGCAGGAGTTTGCAGTGGAAGAATATATTAGAATCGTAGCAGAGCAAATTCGCTGTAAAAAAGCGAGAGGACTGGTAAGTGATGAAATAAGGGCACATATTGAGGATCAGGCTTTTGTTTACGAAGAAGAAGGAATAGAGAAAGAACAGGCAGTGGCAAAGGCTGTAAAAGATATGGGAGATCCTATAGAAGTGGGAATTTCTTTGGATAGAATACATAGACCGCAGATGGCATGGGGAATGGCTGCATTCATGGCGATGATAGGTATGTTCAGCATTTTAGTCCATATTTTTATAGGCATCAATGATCCGGCGCTGGGAATGAATCATATAATAAGACAGGCAGTCTATACAATAATAGGATTTGTATTTATGTTTTTTGTGTGCTTTGTTGATTACAGTATCATTGCCAAGTCTGTAAAAATAATTATGCCCGTATTTTTGGGATTGCTGGTTTTAGGCTATTTTGCAGGGATAAAAGGAAATGGAGACGTCAGATGGATCAGCATTGCAGGAATTACAATTTCTCTGATTCCACTTACTTACTTGTTAGTTCCCTTATATGGCGCTATGCTTTATCAGTATTATGGAGAAAAATGGCGGGGAATTATAAAAAGTCTGCTGTGGGTACTGCCTGCTGGAATACCGGCATATCTTTATCCTGACTTAAGTGCAGGAATAGCGCTCTTTGGAATGATGATCATGTTGTTTTCGCTGGCAGTCTGGAAGAATTGGTTTAAAATTAAGAACAGCAAAAGGTTTTTAGTGTTGTTCTGGATGGGGCTTATACTTGCAGTGCCGCTTTTCTTTTTGATTTTGTGGGTAAGCGGAAGACTGCCAATGTACCAAAGCTATAGAATAGAGGCATTTCTTGGTGCGTTTACGGGAGAAGGAAGAAATGATGTTAATTATGTATTTTTTCAAATAAGAGATATGATGATGCAAAGTAAGTTTATCGGTGCAAGCGGTGCTGCCCAAATGGACTCCTATCTTGGAGTAAATATAGATTATGTGATCACATTTCTGGCAGTTCATTTTGGCTATGCTGCGGTTATTTTAATGGCAGCGTTGTTTGCAGGGCTGATAGGAAAAACCTTTCATATGGCTCTAAAGCAAAAAAATGAATTGGGAATGATGATGGCCTGCGGAAGCGGTATGGTGTTTTTTGTGCTTACAGTATTGTATTTTATGGAAAATGCCTCTCTTTTGCCGGTTATGTCAAGCGAACTGCCTTTCTTTTCAGCAGGGGCATCCAATATGGCTGTTTCTTTTATCCTTGCAGGGATCGTGCTTAGCGTATACAGATTTAAAAGTGTTCTGCCTAAAAATCTTCAGGCAATGCAGGAGCAGAAAAAGAGGGGCAGGTTAAGATTTTCAATTTCCTGGGAGAAGGAGTGAGGTCTTAGGCCTCTGCTCCATCTGCCACAATATTCTGCAGCCATACATTGCTTTTTACCATAAAGAAGCCCAAAATCACTTTAATAAGTTCTGAAAACTGAACCAGGAAAAATACTGTTGTTATGGACAGTGCAGTGTGTCTTGCCAGAAGGTAAGCCAACGGTATAATGAGCACCCAGGTATAGACGCTGTCGAACAGAAAAGTGACTATGGTCTTTCCACCGGAGCGCAGGGTAAAATAGGTACAGTGAGAAAAAGAGCATAGCGGCATAGCCAGAGCGGAGATAGTGATAAAAGTTCTGGCAAGCTCTTTAATACTGTCTTCTGTATTATAAATAGAAGGGAAAAATCTGCCTACAATTGCCATAATTAGCGCAACACAGCTACAGCAAAAAACAGAAAAGAAGATCATCTTATTATCCGCATCTTTTGCCTCTTTGATTTTTCCTGCTCCCAGGAGCTGCCCCACTACAATAGAAATACATCCGCCAAGCTGAATATATACAATATTAAAAAGATTAGTAATGGTGGAAGAAATGTTTTGTGCGGCAACTACTTCAAGGCCCCGAACCGCATAACATTGTACAATTACAGTCATGCCGGTGGCCCACAGCATTTCGTTTACCATAAGGGGAGTTCCTTTTGTGAAAATGTCCTTAAGAATCCTGCGGGGAATCACAAAGCTTTTGTAAGCGCCAATGATATAAGGATTGTAGTTTTTGTGGGTGTGCGTCCATATGACAACAATACCGCATTCAATAAATCTTGCCACTACTGTGGCAATAGCTGCGCCTTGTACACCAAGTGCAGGGATACCGCCAAATCCAAATATGAGTATGTAGTCTAAAATCAGGTTTGTGACCACAGCAGCGACACTGGCGAGCATAGGGACAAAGGTGCGTCCGGTCTCACGGATGGTATTTACATAGGATTGATTTAGGGCAAATGGAATAAGCCCCAGCATCATAATGTGCAAATATTCTTCACCATATTTTAAAGCAAGGGTAATATCACCCACGCTGCCGCTGTCATTCAAATAAAGGGAAATCAACTGGGTATTGCAGGTGCCAAAAAGTAAGAGGGCTGCACCAGCAATTAACATGCAGGCATAAAGCTTAAAACGGAAAGCATATTTCTGCCCTTCATAGTCGCCTTTTCCATAAAACTGAGTACCAAAAATACCGGCGCCGGAAACGCCGCCGAAAATACAGATATTAAAAACAAACATCAACTGATTGACAATGGCAACACCTGACATTTGCTCTGTTCCGATTTGCCCTACCATGATATTGTCCAAAAAGTTCACAAAACTGGTAATGGCATTTTGAATGATCAGGGGAACTGCAAGAAAAAGCACACGCCGGTAAAAATATTTATCACCAATAAATTTTTCTCTAAATTTTGTCCACATAAAATAAGCCTCCGTTTGTCATGTCAGACTATTGTAATAGATAGAATCTATTTCGTCAATATGGACATCTGCTTTCTTTTTCAGTATAATGTGAAGTGATCATTTCTGATAATTAATGTGCATATCCAAGGCCTGTTTTTAGGAGAAAGATGTGCAGGAAGGGGCAGGTATAAAATGGAGGTTACCTTACAGAATCTGACGAAAAAGTTTCCGGGGCGGGATAAAAAAAAGCATGAAGATGTAATCGCAGTCAATGACTTTACATTTGAAATTCCAGATGGAAAGTTGATCGGGCTGCTGGGGCCTTCCGGGTGTGGTAAAAGTACGACGCTTAATCTGATTAGCGGACTTTTGAAACCTACGGAAGGCAGAATATTTTTTGGAGAAGAAGATGTTACGGATCTTCCGCCGGAAAACAGAGGGATTGGACTGGTGTTTCAAAATTATGCCCTTTATCCTCATTTGACGGTGAAGCAGAATATATTATTCCCTTTAGAAAATTTAAAGGGGAAGGACAAGCTGTCTAAAGCACAGATGCTGGAAAAGGCATATGAGGCAGCCAGGCTTGTTCAGATTGATGATCTGATGGATCGTAAGCCGGGAGAGCTTTCAGGCGGGCAACAGCAGCGAGTGGCAATTGCACGTGCCTTGGTAAAGCGCCCAAAGGTGTTATTGCTTGATGAACCGCTTTCTAATCTTGATGCAAGACTGCGGCTTCAGACAAGGGAAGAGATCAGAAGAATACAAAGAGAAACAAAAATTACAACAATATTTGTAACCCATGATCAGGAAGAAGCAATGAGTATTTCTGACATGATTGTCGTTATGAAGGAGGGTGTGGTACAACAGATAGATAAGCCTCAGAAGGTTTATGATGATCCTAAAAATTTATTTGTGGCAAAATTCTTAGGAACGCCGCCAGTTAATGTGTTTACAGGGCAGATCAAGGATCAGAAGCTTTACATAGGAAATGACTGTGTTATGGAGGCTAAGGGGGTTAAGGATCAGGCAGTTTATGTGGGAATCCGGCCGGAAGGTTTTTGCCCCAGGGCAGATGGTACGCTTTGCTGCATACTGCAAGGGGTGGAAGTGATGGGACGTGACATTAGTGTCATTTCCGCCAATGAAGCTTCTTTGAATACAACAGTACGTTCCATTGTTGGCACAGAAAACAAAGCAGATATGGAAAAGATACTTTCTATGAGCGAAGGACGTATTACAAATGATGCGGTAGTAAAGTTTGCTCTTGCGCCCCACAAGGTATTTATTTTTCAAAAAGAAACAGAAGAAAGAATTTACCTTTAAGGACATATGCAGATGTGGGAAAGGCATGGGTGTAAATATGGTAAAAAAATTGAAAAGCAGTAGTTTTAAAGGATGGATCTATCTTTTGCCGGCAATTTTGTTTTTAGGGTGTTTCATGGTTTATCCTCTGATTGATGTTTTTATTTATTCTTTTGAAGAGGGATATAATTCCGCTTCGCAGACTTATTTCGGGGTTGGCTTTTATAATTATTCTTATGTATTGCATGATCCTTACTTTTTGCAGGCTGTAAAAAATACATTTATTCTGGTGATTATTACGGTGCCATTGTCCACAGGGATTGCGCTTTTTATTTCTCTGGGATTAAGTATGATAAAGCCCCTTAAAAATTTGTTCCAGACGATTTATTTTCTGCCCTATGTGACTAACACTTTAGCTGTCGGCCTGGTATTTATGATTTTATTCAAAAAAACAGCATATTCGGAAGGTCTCGTAAATCTGATGATCAGTTGGTTTGGTGGAAAAACTGTTGATTTTATTGATGGTCCATATTGGGCAAAGATGTTTGTTTTGTGTTTTTATACGATATGGATTGTTCTTCCCTTTAAGATTTTAATTTTGACCAGTGCGCTTTCTTCGGTGGATCAAATTTACTATAATGCTGCAAAGGTAGATGGAACTTCTAAGTTCAGGACATTTATGAAAATTACTCTTCCCATGATTTCGCCTATGATTTTCTATTTGATTATTACAGGGTTTATAGGGGCCTTTAAAGCATATAGTGATGCGGTTGCATTGTTTGGAACAAACTTAAATGCTGCTGAAATGAATACCATCGTTGGATATGTGTATGATATGCTTTATGGCGACAGCGGAGGTTACCCTTCTTATGCATCGGCTGCGGCAATTATATTATTTGCCATAGTGCTTACCATTACTTGTATTAATTTATTGATCAGCAAAAAGAATGTTCACTATTAAGCGGGGGAGGAGATTGAAATGGAAAATTTAACAGATTACGGCAAAATTGAAAAGAATGCCAGAACCCGCAAAAAAATTACAAATATAGTCACGTATTTTTTTCTGGTTTTGTGGGCAGTGGTTGTTTTATTTCCTTTTTACTGGATGGTTTTAACTTCTGTAAAAAGTTATAGTGCCTATAATTCAGAGTATATTCCTAAGTTTTTCACTTTATCGCCTACGCTGCAGAACTATGTAGATGCCTTTACCACAGTTCCTCTTGGAAAATACTTTATGAACACGGTTATTTTTACTATTGTGACTACTGGTGTTATGCTTGTAGTGATAACCCTTGCAGCATTTGCTTTTGCACGCCTGGAATTCAGGGGGAAAAATATTGTATTTGTAATTTTTCTTTCCCTGATGATGATTCCCAACGAATTGGTGATTATCACTAATTTTGTGACGATTACAAATCTGGATATGCGGAATACCTTTGCAGGCCTGATTCTGCCCTCCATTACTTCAGTCTTTTATATTTATCTATTAAAGGAAAATTTTGAGCAGATACCGGACGGGCTTTACTATGCGGCAAAAGTTGATGGAACTTCTGACTTAAAATATTTGCTTAAGGTTATGATACCTATCTCGAAGCCTACTTTAATCACAATTACCATATTAAAGGTAATTGAGTGCTGGAATTCTTATGTTTGGCCAAGATTAATTACGGATGATGAAAACTATTATCTGGTGTCAAATGGAATTCAGGAGATTCGGGAAAATGGATTTGGACGTGAAAATATTCCGGCAATGATGGCGGCAGTGGTAGTGATTTCGGTTCCTTTAATCGTATTGTTTTTGATTTTCCGAAAGAAGGTTATGGCCGGGGTTTCCAGAGGAGGGATGAAAGGGTGAAGAAAAAAGTGCGTGCGGTTTTACTAACAGTACTTGCAGCCGCCTGTGGATTTGTGCTTGCTGGCTGTCATGGTTCAAAAGGGCTGGAGGCATTTGTCATGCCTGAAGAATTTGATTCGGCAAGGGAGTATGAGATTACCTTTTGGGCAAAAAATGATACAAATAAAACACAGACTGCAATTTATGAGCAGGCAATTGCTGATTTTGAAAAACTGTATCCCAATATTACTGTAAACTTAAGGCTGTATACGGATTATGGTAAAATTTATAATGATGTGATAACCAATATCGCAACCGGCACCACACCTAATGTCTGCATTACTTATCCGGATCATATTGCAACCTACTTGACAGGCACTAATATTGTTGTGCCACTGGAAGAGCTGGCAGCGGATGAGGCATATGGACTCGGAGGAAATAAGGTTTTGTTTGATTCCCCTTCTGTTACAGAGATCATTCCACAGTTTCTGGAGGAGTGTTCTTTTGGCGGGCATTATTATGCGCTGCCCTACATGCGTTCAACGGAGGCCTGCTATATTAATAAAACTTATGTGGAGGCATTGGGATATACACTGCCAAAGGAACTTACATGGGATTTTATCTGGGAGGTTTCAGAGGCGGCTATGGCGCAGGATGAATCAGGAAACTATCTGGTAAATGGGCAGAAGGTGTTGATTCCTTTTATTTATAAATCCACCGACAATATGATGATCCAGATGCTGCACCAGAAAGATGCCGGATATTCCACAGAAGACGGTGATATTTACCTTTTTAATGATACTACAAAGGAATTGTTGCTTACCATTGCAGAACATGGCAAAACAGGGGCATTTTCCACCTTTAAGATTTCCAGCTATCCGGCCAACCTATTAAATGCAGGTCAATGTATTTTTGCCATAGATTCAACCGCAGGAGCTACGTGGATGGGAACAAATGCGCCGCTGCTTGATATTAGTGAGGATAAAGTGGTGGAGTTTGAAACTGTGGTTATGAAAATCCCACAATTCGAACCGGAGAACCCTAAAATGATATCACAGGGCCCTTCTTTGTGTATTTTCAATAAAAATGATTCTCAGGAGGTTTTAGCATCCTGGCTGTTTATGCAGTATTTGCTTACAAATGAGGTTCAAATTGCTTATTCGGAAACGGAAGGATATGTGCCTGTGACTTTAAAAGCCCAGCAGTCAGCAGAATATCAGAATTATTTGGCAAGATGCGGAGAGGATAATGGGCTTCATTATGAAGTTAAAATAAAGGCAGCAGAACTATTGCTTAACAATGTGGAGAACACGTTTGTAACTCCAGTATTTAATGGTTCGGCGTCTCTTAGGGATGCAGCCGGAGGGCTGATTGAAAATACAGTGAAGTCTGTCAGAAGGGGGCAGGAAATTAATGATGCATATTTAGAGAAGCTATATGCGGATACTATGTCTTTATATCGCCTGGATCAGCTTGCAGGACAAAACAGCAGCACTTCTTCTGGCAAGGCTGATTTAGGAAAACTACCCAAAACTTCAGTGATCCTATTGGCAGCATTAATAGGTGCATGGGTGCTGATTACTTTGTATGTGGTCTGTAGCAGGGTTAAAAAAGAAAAGAAATAAGTAATAACTACTATTGATTTATTGGTAAATTCATGTATAATTATCTCGATATTATTAATTAATAAACTACATAATGAGGCACTTCGAAATGGAGGAAATGAGGGAAAATGAAAAAGTTTATATCGTTACTTTTGGTTGCTGCGCTTGTATTTGCATTTGCAGGATGCGGCTCTAAGGATGGTGGAGATGCGGCAGATGTTAAGTCAGAAGGCGTTATGACATATGAGGAATATGTTGCGGCAGCATTGGATTCGGAAGTTGTAATCGAAACTTATGTACAGGCAAAGCAGTCCTGGTGGGATAATCAGGCTACCGTTTATACCCAGGATAAGGATGGCGGCTATTTTCTGTACAACATGGCATGTTCTGAAGAAGATTACGCAAAGCTGACACAGGGAACGAAGATCAAAGTTACCGGATATAAGGCAGAATGGTCCGGTGAAGTTGAAATTATTGATGCTACATTTGAGATTGAAGATGGAAATTATGTTGCCAAGGCTGAAGATGTAACATCTTTACTTGGAACAGATGAACTGATCGCTCATCAAAATAAGTTTGTTGCTTTTAAGGGAATGACTGTTGAGGCAGCAGGACAGGATGCAGACGGAAATGACGTGGCATTCTTATATTCCTGGGATGGTTCAGGCCAGGATGGAGATGACTTGTATTTCAACGTTTCCCTTAACGGAGAGACTTATACCTTTACAGTTGAATCTTATCTGTGCGACAATACAACAGATGTTTACAATGCAGTAAAATCATTAAACATTGGCGATACAGTGGATATGGAAGGGTTTTTATATTGGTATGAAGGTGTAAATCCTCACATTACTTCTGTAACAGTGAAATAATCTACATATTGAAAAAATAAAATAAACATAGCAATAAACTAAGCCTCCGGTTTTAAAGTCCGGAGGCTTTTGCTTAACATAAGGATGGCTGGCAAAGCCTGGCATCCTTATGTTGTAATATTTATATGAATAGAGGGTTAGGTGGTTGGCTTTCTCAAAGGGCAGCTGGACATGCTGATTCTGTCTTTCAACACAGTCAGACCACAGTCTACCAGGTAATCCTGTAAGATAGGAAGGGACTGGGAGGAAGTGGGGCCTATGATGATTTCTCCTACCAGATCCGATAAATGCATATTCAGTCTGCCGCACATTCTGGTCAGATCAAGAGGATAATATTTTTTAATCCTTCCCATGGATACATGATATTTTGGCTCTACTGCAAACTCGTTAGAGATAAAGGGAGAGACCACTAAACGATATTCCCGTTCACTGGCAAAAGAAGGATGCTTAAAGGCTGCTGACTGCACCCATGCATCATTCATAAGATCTTGTAGTGCAGGCAGAATGTCTGCTACCTTTTTGGACTCCTTTATCAGCTTGTAAAATTCACCTACAAGCCAATGTTCATGCATATCTTCCTGATAATATACTTCCTGTAAGGATACTACACCGCCCATCATTTTCTGCATCAACGCTTCATGAAATGCAATGCATACGCCCTGGCCGGAGTTGCCGTATCGGTCCCACTGGGCAGCATCATCTCTGTATTTTGAAAAGCAGGCAGCATAGGCAGAATAGTGAAATTCTTCTGCCATTTCTTTTTGAAAAAAATTCTTTGTCTTTCTGAGCTTTTCATTTTCTTCATCCAGCTTTAATTTTTCAAGAACAGCATTACAGATACCGTTCATAAACAACCTCATTTCAGAAGCATCGTTCATGTTTAGAATATTGTTAAGGCGCAGCTCTGCACAGCGGATAATTCCATCAAAAGCGGCAAAATTAGTATAGTGATATAGCATTTGTTTCCTCCAAAACTAAATAAAAGTCCTTTAGGCAGCTTTGCTTTTGATTATATCATTAGGTATTGGTTATTTCAATTAATGATATTTTTACTAATGAGAAAAGATATGCTATAATTTGCTTGGAAAATAATGGATAAAATTTGAACATATTGATTTTGACGCAGGACAGGGAACCATAGGGCTGCAAATAAATAATGAGGTAAACTTTAGAAAGGAAGGACTTGATTATGCGTTTCGATATCAAAAAGGATGGAAAAAGAATTATTGTAATCTGC
Source organism: Lachnospiraceae bacterium UBA7199 (assembly GCA_002490775.1). GTDB lineage: Bacteria > Bacillota > Clostridia > Lachnospirales > Lachnospiraceae > Suilimivivens. The sequence goes on from DKUR01000022.1 coordinate 82,080, forward strand.
ATTGCCTCTTTAATTATGGCGGTAAATATTAAAACTTTTGTCAGAGCAGGAGGGCTTTATCCAGGCGGTGCAACGGGGCTCACCATACTGATACAGGCTATTGCAGAGCGCTTTTTTAATGTGACAATTCCTTATACGGCAGTGAATCTGCTGCTTAATATAGTCCCAATTTATATAGGATTTCGTTTTATTGGAAAAAAGTTTACACTGTATTCTTGTTTAATGATCATATTGACCGGTGTGTTGACAGATGTTATACCGGGATTTGTTATTACTTATGACACACTGTTAATCAGTATATTTGGCGGAATGATCAATGGATTTATTATCAGTTTATGTTTATTGATGAATGCAACAACTGGTGGTACAGATTTCATTGCCATTTTTCTTTCAGAAAAAAAGGGAGTGGATTCCTGGAATTTCATTTTAGGATTTAATGTATTGATTCTTTTTGCAGCAGGTATGTTATTTGGGTGGGATAAAGCTTTATATTCTATAATATATCAGTATGCTTCTACCCAGGTTTTACACATGATTTACACACGCTATCAAAAACAGACTTTGTTTATTGTCACAAATAAGCCAAAAGAGGTATGTAAGGCAATTAATACTGTCAGTATGCATGGGGCGACTATATTGGAAGGAAAAGGTTCTTATGAACAGCATGAAAGAGACATTGTATATTCAGTGGTATCTAAAGAGGAAAGTAAAAGAGTGATTCGTGCTGTGAAGGAAGTGGATGAAAAAGCATTTGTAAATGCTTTAAGAACTGAAGAGTTGTCAGGGCGGTTTTATCAAAAACCGGCAGAATAAATATTCTGCCGGTTTATTAACAGCGGAGTCGGAGGGATTCGAACCCTCGTGCCCCGGAGGGCTAACGCATTTCGAGTGCGCCCCGTTATGACCGCTTCGATACGACTCCGTAAAACTTTTTTAATTATAATAGTTTCAATATTACAAGTCAATGCCTTTTTCTTCCACGTCAAAGGGGTTTACATGTACCATACAGTGTTTGACATGAGGGAAAGACTCTTCAATAGAAAGATGAACATCTTCAGCGATGGCATGGGCTTTATTCAGTGAAAGTTCACCATTTACAGAGATTTCAATATCTACATAAATTTTTGAGCCAAACAGTCTGGTACGGATTAGATCAATGCGGTCTACTCCACAGATGCCTGCAATGATTTGGCTCATTTGTTCAACAGTAGCATCATCACAAGAATGATCCACCATTTTATCTATTGCATCTTTAAAAATATCTATTGCAGCCTTTACGATAAAAAGACAGATTACTACACTGGCAATAGGATCTAAAATGGGGAAGCCTAGTCTGGCACCTAGAATACCTATAAAAGCGCCAATAGAAGACAAGGCATCAGAGCGATGATGCCAAGCGTCAGCCATTAAGGCACCAGAATTTATTTTTTTTGCTGCAGCTCTGGTATACCAAAACATCCATTCCTTTACTATGAGGGATGAAATAGCAGCAATTAATGCCAGCAGTCCAGGGACCACGAGACTTTTGCCTGAAGTACCGGCAAGAATATTTTGGATTCCACTAATGCCAATTCCCACACCTGTTGCAAGTAAAAGTCCTGATAAAATTATGGAGGAGACACACTCTAGGCGTTCATGTCCATACTGGTGGTCGTGATCAGATGTTTTATTTGACATCCGTACACCAATGATTACAATAAAAGTGCTGAATACATCTGAAGCTGAATGAATGGCATCAGAAATCATTGCCCCGGAATGTGCGATGATTCCAGCAAGCAATTTAAATAGCGAAAGCGCTATGTTTACAAAAATACTAACGCTTGAAACCTGCATGGCGAGTTTCTCGTCTTCCATATAGCTATGTTTTTTTTCTTTCAATGTTTGTTCCATGATAATCCCCTTTTGATGCATAAAACAACAGATGCCAGGCTTTGCCAGACATCCTTATGTTTAAATTAAGGACAGTTCATAAAATGGACTATCCACTGCTGATATAAATTTATGTGATAATACTATATTCATGTGTGAATGTCAAGAAAAGCTGATTAATTTAATACTACTTAACAGTTGTAGAGCGGTTTTAAATTATGTATAATAATTATAATAAATAAATTCGTTTACACGAGGACAAGGAGGATGAGTGGAAGTGAAAAGAATTGGTATGTTGACAAGCGGCGGTGATTGTCAGGCACTGAATGCGGCTATGCGCGGGGTGGTAAAATGTCTTGTAAATAGCAAAGAAAATGTTGAAATTTACGGGTTTATTGATGGCTATAAAGGGCTGATCTACGGGAATTTCAGAATGCTGGACGGACATGATTTTTCAGGGATACTTACAAAGGGCGGCACGATTTTAGGCAGCTCACGGACTCCTTTCAAAACGATTAAAGATCCGGATGAAAACGGAATTGATAAAGTGGATGCAATGAAGCAGAATTATTATAAACTGCGTCTGGATTGTCTGGTAATTTTGGGAGGAAACGGAACCCATAAGACAGCAAATCTTCTTCGGGAAGAAGGGCTGAATGTAATTACACTGCCGAAAACCATTGACAATGACTTGTGGGGAACAGATATGACCTTTGGTTTCCAGAGTGCAGTGAATATAGCAACTGATGCAATTGACTGTATTCATACAACGGCAGCATCTCATGGTAGAGTTTTTATTGTTGAAGTCATGGGACATAAGGTTGGCTGGTTAACTTTAAATGCCGGTATGGCAGGCGGTGCTGATATTATTTTGATTCCTGAAATTCCTTATGATATTAAGAAGGTGGTAGGAAAAATACAGGAGCGCAATAATAACGGAAGCAAATTTACGATTCTGGCAGTGGCAGAAGGCGCTATTTCAAAAGAAGATGCCAAGCTGTCCAAGAAAGAATACAAAGAAAAAATGAAAAATTACAAGTTCCCTTCAGTTTCTTATGAACTGGCTCAACAGATTGAAAAAATGACAGGGCATGAGGTAAGAGTTACGGTTCCCGGACATACACAAAGAGGTGGAAGTCCCTGTCCATATGATCGTGTATTTGCAAGCCGTTTAGGAGCAGAAGCAGGAGAACTTATTCTGAAGGGTGAATATGGTTTTATGATTGGTTATAGGAATCGTGAAGTAGTTAAAGTGCCTTTGGAAGAAGTGGCTGGAAAATTAAAGATGATCGCTCCGGACGCATCCATTGTAAAAGAAGCAAAATTGCTTGGAATTAGCTTTGGCGATTGATCAAGATACTTTATTTAATTATGGAAGGAAAAGGACATGTCATATACAGCCCTTTACAGAAAATTCCGTCCTGCAGCTTTTGAAGATGTAAAGGGACAGGATCATATAGTAACTACGCTGAAAAACCAGATCAAAGCGGAACGCACTTCTCACGCCTATCTTTTTTGCGGAACGAGAGGAACTGGTAAAACAACGATTGCAAAAATATTTGCCAGAGCAGTAAACTGTGAGCATCCGGCAGATGGCAGTCCCTGTGGGGAATGTGCCATCTGCCAGGCTATTGCCGCCGGGGCTAGTATGAATGTAATTGAAATTGATGCTGCTTCTAACAATGGTGTTGACAGTATTCGTGAGATTGTGGATGAGGTGGCCTATTCTCCGGCTGAGGGAAAGTATAAGGTTTATATTATTGATGAAGTTCATATGCTTTCTATAGGAGCTTTTAATGCTCTTTTAAAAACCTTAGAGGAGCCGCCTTCTTATGTGATTTTTATTTTGGCAACAACAGAAGTGCATAAGATTCCGATTACGATTTTATCCAGATGTCAAAGATATGATTTTAAGAGAATTACAATTGATACAATTTCTGACAGGATTAAGGAATTAATGGAAAAGGAGCAGGTTCAGGTAGAAGAAAAGGCCATCCGCTATATTGCCAAGACAGCGGATGGCTCTATGCGTGATGCTTTAAGCCTTTTGGATCAGTGCATTGCCTTTCATTTTGGACAGGAGCTTACTTACGATAAGGTTTTGGATGTGCTTGGAGCAGTGGACACGGAAGTGTTCAGCAGGCTTTTTAGAATTGTTTTAAATGGAGATGTAATGGGAGCAATCTTCCTGCTTGAAGAAATTATCATGCAGGGCAGAGAGTTGACGCAGTTTATATCAGATTTTACGTGGTATCTTAGAAACCTGCTCCTTATAAGGACTGCAGATGGTGCAGAAGATGTTATTGATATTTCAACGGAAAATCTGGAAAAATTGAAAGAAGAAGCCCAAATGGCAGAAAATGATATTATCATGCGTTATATCAGGGTAATGTCAGAATTATCAGGGCAGATCAAATATGCTTCTCAAAAGAGAATTTTAGTCGAGATTGCTTTGATCAAGTTGTGCAGGCCCAGTATGGAGACAGATACCCAGTCCCTTGCAGACCGTATTAGACAGCTTGAGGAAAAGATAGCAAATGGAATTCCGGCAGGAGCGATTTCTGCCATGCAGGTAAGCGAAGGGATTGTGGAGAATGGAACTGACCAGCAGAAGCTTCTTGCACAGTTGCCTGAGGCAATTCCGGAAGACGTAAGGGAATTAGCGGGAAAATGGTCTGCTGTTATAGGAAATGCATCTATGCCCATGAAGGCATATTTAAAGGCGGCCTATCCAAGCCTTGCCGGAGATGGAAGCCTGCTTGTTGTGGTTTCGGATGGTATGCCTTCAGATTACTTTAAAGAAGATTCTCATAAAGAAGAGCTGCAGAGGATCATAGCTGATTTTACAGGCAAGCAGATGAAAATCACCATTCAAAATTCCGAACAGAATAGAAATCCAGAGGAAACTTTTCCGAATTTGACTAAACTGGTAAGCCAGGTGATCAATATGGAAGTGGAAGAAATTGAGTAGTACTTGAAAATATAGTATAGTTAATAGTAAAATACAATTTAAATCTAAGAAGGGATGGATATGAATATGGCAAAGCGCGGAGGCTTTCCGGGAGGTATGCCCGGCAACATGAATAATCTGATGAAGCAGGCACAGAGAATGCAGCGGCAGATGGAAGAAAGTCAGAAGGAACTGGAAACAAAAGAATTTACTGCAAAGGCGGGAGGCAGCGCTGTTGAAGTGACTGTAACCGGTAAAAAGGAGATCACAAAGGTTAAATTATCTGAAGAGGTAGTTGATCCTGATGATATTGAAATGCTGGAGGATTTGGTAATGGCTGCGGCAAATGAGGCGCTTCGTATGGCGGAAGAGGCAAATGCCCAGGTTATGAGCAAGATGACCGGAGGTCTTGGGCTGGGAGGAGGCCTTCCTTTCTAATGGACTTATACAGCGGACATATCAATAAATTAATAGACGAATTGTCCGGATTGCCGGGAATCGGTTCCAAGTCAGCGCAAAGGCTGGCTTTTCACTTGATTAATATGCCTAAGGATAAGGTGGCAAGGCTTGCCAAAACAATTATGGAGGCAAAAGAAAATGTCCGTTATTGTAAGGAATGCTTTACTTTAACGGATAATGAACTTTGTCCCGTATGTGCTAATAAAAAGCGTGATCATAGTATGATTATGGTGGTTGAAAATACAAGAGATCTGGCAGCTTATGAAAAGACAGGAAAATATGAAGGCATTTATCATGTACTTCATGGAGCTATTTCTCCTATGCTTGGAATCGGGCCAGGGGATATCAGACTAAAAGAGTTAATTACACGTCTGGAAGGTAATGTTTCTGAAGTGATCATAGCAACTAACTCCAGCCTGGAAGGTGAGACAACTGCTATGTATATTAGTAAACTAATTAAGCCTACAGGCATAAAGGTAACCAGAATAGCCAGCGGGGTGCCTGTGGGAGGAGATCTTGAATATATTGATGAAGTGACGCTTTTGCGGGCGCTGGAAGGCAGAGTGGAAATATAATTTTTAATGGGAGGTATGCAGATGAGTGTAAGAAAAGAAGTTTTTGGACAAACAAAAGACGGAATAGAAATTTATAAGTATTGGCTTGAAAATTCCAAAGGAATGAAAGTTGGCATTATTAATTATGGTGCAATACTGGTAAATTTATTTGTGCCCGATAAAGAAGGCAAAGAAGAAGATGTTGTTCTTGGATATGATTCCTTAGAGCAATATTTGGAAAATACTGATTTTTTTGGTTCTACAGTAGGACCAAATGCCAACCGTATCAAGGGAGCAGCTTTTATGCTTGATGGACAGGAGTTTAGGTTGTGTGTCAATGACGGAGAAAATAATCTTCACAGTCATCGTGACATGGGATATCATAAGAGAGTTTGGAAGGCGGAAGCAGGGGAAATGACTGTTTCTCTAACACTGGAAGATGAAGATGGATGTATGGGATTTCCTGGTAATAAAAAAATTCAGGTAACATACAGTCTTACGGAAGAGAATGAGCTAAAAATTCATTACGAGGCAGAAAGTGACAAAAACACGATTATTAACATGACGAATCATACTTATTTTAATCTGGCAGGCCATAAGGAAAAGATTTATGATCATATTCTTGAATTAAAGGCATCCGCATATACGCCGGTAATGGAGGGCTTAATTCCTACTGGGAAAATTGCATCGGTTATTAATACGCCTTTTGACTTTACAAGGGCAAAAAGAATCGGTGAAGAAATTGAAGCAGAAGATCCACAGCTTAAATTGGCAGGTGGATATGATCATAATTGGGTGATTGATCATGCGGATGGTACCTTAAGAGAATTTGCAATTGTGAGAGAGCCTGTAACGGGACGCTGCATGAAGGCATATACAGATTTGCCGGGAGTACAGTTTTATGCGGGTAATTTTATAACGCCGCAGTCTGGCAAGGAAGGTGCCTCCTATAGTGCAAGAAGTGGTATGTGCCTGGAAACACAGTATTTTCCTGATACAGCAAATAGGGATAATTTTCCTTCCGCAGTATTTGGGCCGGACAGAAAATATGTAAGTACTACAATATATAAACTTTTTACCGAGGATTCGAGCGAAAAGTGTTAAAAAATTGCCGGATGAAAGTTAAACGTCCTTCTTTAACGATGCATTACAACTCAATTCGTGTATAGAGTATGCTAAACTGACAATACAAGCTATTTATATAGAATGGGGGATGGAAATGCAATTACCGGAAATGGTCAGACTGGTTGGGAAAATAAACGGTGAAGACCGGGTTTATATGGAAGATTATGTATATACATATTTACATGATTTAAAGCTGGATCAGGAAAAAATTCCGATCCGGGTGGCTCTTTTTGGACATGTTTACTGCACTGAGGACAGAAAAATTTATATGATATATGGTGCTGCCAGTGTAATTGAAGAGTTGGAATATGGAAGAGATGAGGAACAGGTCAGAAAAGACTTTTTTGAAGAATATGAACTGATTGGCTATGTGAACATTTTCGGGAAGAAACAAGAGTGGCCGGGAAAAAAGAATGGATATTATATTTTTTATGAAGCAAATGAACCTATGCAGAATTATTTGATTGCACGCTTTGAAAGGAAAAAAAGAAGTCCTGATATAATAGAAAAGACGACGTTTTCTCTTGGCGATACGATCAAACGGTTATTTTATGGAGTAGGAATCCTTTTATTAACGTTGGCAGTGACGTCAATTAACGATTATGATAAAATGTATGGGTTTGTGGAAGTTGCTGGCAGAGCAGTGATCATGGAAGAATCGAACAGGTAGTGATATCTTTTTGCACGAAAGATTTGGAGATAGACATATGTCAAGTGTGCGGGATTATTTTAAAGAAAGAGAAAAAAGGCAAAGTACAACAAAAAATGTTGATTATAAAGAAAAAATCCGAAGCCACAAGCTGACATTTTTTTACAGAACTGTTCTTTTCATTTTATTATTGATAGTTGTCATTGCTTTGCTTATTTTGCAATGGAAGAACAAAGTCTTTACAGAAAGTATTGTTGCAAGTTCTAATTCTGTGACGATTGTGCAGGGGGCAAATGTTAAAAATCTGGATGGAAGTATTCTTTTGTACAGCAAGGACGGAGCCAGCTGCATTGATTCTAAGGGTAATGCTGTATGGAACAGGACTTATGAAATACAAACGCCATTGATTTCAATTTGCGGGCAGACAGCAGCAATTGGAGATTATAATGGACGAGCCATCTATGTTGTAGATAAATATGGAATTAAAGGGACAGTTAAAACAAACCTTCCAATTAGAAACTTTTGTGTTTCTGAAAATTGTGTAGTGGCAGCAGTGCTGGATGATGTGGATGTGACCAGAATTTATGTTTATAATGCCAATGAAGATACGGAGACACCTATTGTAGAATCCAGAGCAACTATGGACAAAAGTGGATACCCCGTCAGCATTAGCCTTAGCCCAAACGGAAAAATTATGGCAGTTTCATATTTGTATGTCGATAGTGGAAATATGAAATCTTCCGTGGCATTTTATAACTTTGGCGAAGTGGGAAAAAATGAAGCGGATAATTATGTAAGCGGCTATGATTACGCGGGAACGATACTGCCATACGTTCAGTTTATGAATAATGATGCATCCTTTGGCGTGTCAGATGACCGGATTGTATTTTTCTCTGGCGCAGAAAAACCTGCCAACATTGCGTCAAGCTTGTTGGAGGAGGAAGTACAAAGCATTTATTATAATGAAAATTATGTAGGACTGGTTTTCATAAATCAAAGCGGAGAGTCGGCCTATCGGTTAGATGTTTATAATACATCAGGAAGCAAGATACATTCACAGTTGTTTGACATAGAATATACGGATATAGTTTTTAATAAGGATCAGATTATCATTTACAATGATATGGATTGCCAGATATGCAATATTAAAGGGGTAGATAAGTTTGCAGGTGAGTTTGAAAAAAGTACTTGTTTGGTCATTCCCACTTCTTCCGTTTATAAGTATATCACGGTCACAATGGATTCTATTGATACGATTGAGCTAAAATAGGATAACGGTTGAGCAGCATGTGTTTTTATGAATCATGTGTGCTGAATAGTTAGAGGCAACAGGAAGGTACAAATGTATTATATTGCGTTGGTCATAATAGCTATTATTTTTATATGGAGAATTGCAGCAGGATTTCGTAAGGGAATGATTCAGGAAATTATTTCGCTTATTGCAATGGTTATTGCAGGTATTTGCGTTATTCTTATTTTAGGAGCAATAGGCAGCTATTTGAATCAGGAGATTGGAAAAACAATCCAGATAGTAGTGGTTCTTGTTGTAGTGTGTCTGATTTATCGCTTGGTACATGTTCTTTTTACTTCTCTGGAGCTTATTTCTAAACTGCCGATTATTAAGGGAGTGGATAAATTGCTGGGAGCAGTTGTAGGATTGGCAGAGGCGGCACTGATAGTAGGTTTTCTTGTATATTTCCTTAAAAATTGGGGACTGTCTATTTTAGCATAGTAATATTTTGGAAAAATTTTAAAAAAGTTTAGAAAAAATATTGACATTAATTTTACATTCTGATATCATATGAAAGTCGCACGTTGGATGATGTTGCGGCACAGAACCTTGACAAATAAACAG